>CAZSLY010000025.1:0-4768 GCA_964608045.1 uncultured Gammaproteobacteria bacterium
TTTATTATACCACCAATCAAAAAAAAAAAAACAATTAAGTTATCCACAGGTAAACCCAGTTACTCTCCTACACCGTTTAACACGACTTCTAACGGGGTCAAGTTGAAATTGAAATTTTTATTCTTTCTTTGAAAATTGGCAAACGTTTTAAAAATTTTGGCCAGATGGAAATCCTAAATTCTAAAAGGTCTGGTAATTCATTTAAAACTTCATTTACCTCTTCTTCCTTTTTAAAAATCAATTCTTCTTTTATTTCTTCTAGTCTATAGCTTGGAATTAGTCTGCCCTTAATTTTTATTTCGATGTTTGCCCAAACAAAATTTTCATCTTTTTCTTCAACCTTGATTTCTTGTTTTTCAAATTCCCGGCCTAAAAAAATTTTTTCCTCGCCAATTAATGACTTAATTTTAAATTTAATCAACTCTTCTAAATCTTCTTTTTTAAAAACAAGAGACTCCCCTTTTTCATTGACTAAACTAGACAAAGTAATATCATTTTCCTTTTTTTCTTCTTTCTTTTTAATTTCTGATGGCAAAATATCAAGATTAAAAAAAATTTTTTCAACTCTCGTATCTAAATTGATTTTTAAATCCTTTTCAAACGGCTCTTCTTTAACTTTAAGCTCAACTTTTGTTTCCCACAGGAAACAGCTCAAGAAGAAGCCCGAAAAAACAAGGGTTAACCAGAAATAAAAATTTATTCCTTTTGAAAAAAATTTTGTTTCCTCCATACTTTTACAATTCAAATTTTTAAAGTATAATTGAAGGATGAACCCCATTAGAGAGTTACAACCAACAAGAGCTAATTCTACTCCCGAACCTGCTAGAGGTTTGCGGAGCAAGCTCTCTAACGGGGTAAAAAAATTCGTCATTATTGATGCTCTGGCGGTTCTTCATCGCGCCTGGCATGCCCTGCCAAAGCTTAAAACAGAGAAAGGCCAAATTGTCAATGCGGTCTATGGATTTTCAAGTTTCTTGCTTAAGATTTTAAGAGAAGAAAAACCTGATTGTTTAGCCGTAGCTTATGATACAGAAAAACCGAATTTTCGTAAAGAAAAATTTAAAGAGTATAAAGAAAACAGGCCAAAGCAGCCAAGAGAATTCTATGATCAGGTTAAAATTAGTCAAAAAATTCTTGAAGCTTTTTCTATTAAATATTTCTTAGCTGACGGCCTTGAAGCTGATGATTTAATTGGCGCTTTAGCTGAAAAGTCAAAAAAAGAGGGGGAAATTATTGTCTTTACCGGCGACAAGGACCTTTTGCAAATAGTTAATGAAAAAATAAAAGTTTCTTATTTAAAACGAAGCATTGCCGAAACCAAGCTCTATGACGAAAAAGCAGTGATTCAAGAATATAAAGGACTCAAACCAGAACAATTGGTTGATTTCAAAGCCTTAGTTGGCGATCCAGCTGATAATATCAAGGGGCTTAAAGGCATTGGTCCAAAAGCAGCGATTTCTCTTCTTAAAAAATATGGAAGTTTAAAAAATTTGTATGAACAGATTGAAACTTCTAAAGATAGAACAATTGATGAAAAAACCTTGAAAATTTTAAAAGAAGGGAAGGAAAAAGCTTTCTTTTTTAAAGACCTGCTTTCTTTAAAAAGCGAGATTGAAGTTGAAAATTTCAAATTAGAAAATTGTCTTCTTAAATTTGATAAAGAAAAAGTAAAAAAAGTTTTTGAAGAGTTTGGTTTTAAAACTTTAATTTCAAGGCTCCAAAAAATAAACAATCTCCAAAAATCATTATTCTAATTATGTTGATTTTTTTATACGGCGAGGACACTTATCGCTCGCGAAAAAAAT
Source organism: uncultured Gammaproteobacteria bacterium (assembly GCA_964608045.1). Classification (GTDB taxonomy): domain Bacteria; phylum Patescibacteriota; class Patescibacteriia; order UBA2591; family CG2-30-36-38; genus CG2-30-36-38. The sequence goes on from CAZSLY010000025.1 coordinate 1,806, forward strand.
TAAAAGTTCTAAAAGAAAATTTCCTTAAAAACCAAAAAGGGTCTTTTAATCTTTTTCATCTGACAAAAGATGAAGTTGATGAAGAATCACTTAAAAAAACAATCAGCTTTAAGCAGCTTTTTGGTCAAAAAAAATTAACGGTCATTGAAGGGCCTTTTTCCTTAAGTCAGGATTTAATTAAAAAAATCATTGATTTTATTGAAGAAATAGAAAGAGACAAAAACAACATTTTAATTCTTCTTGAAGAAAAGGTAGAAATAAAAAATCTTACTCCTTTAGCCAAAGAGTTTTTCTTCAAGCTAAAAAGATTAAAGCACGCCCAGGAATTTCTTCCTCTTCCAAAGTTTGAATTAAAAAAATTTATCAAAGAAAAATTTTTAAAAGAAATAGCAATTGAAGAAAAAACGCTTGAGCTTCTAGTTGAATTTTTAGGCAACAATCTCTGGCTTTTAGAAAACGAAATTAATAAACTCTTATCTTTGAAAGAGAAAAAAAAGATTATTAAAGAAGAAGAGGTAAAAAAATTGGTTTTAAGAACCAATCAAAAAATTTTTGATTTAATTGATGCAATTGCTTTAGGAAACCAAAAAAAAGCGCTTAAACTTTTAGAAGAACAAACACAAGATAAAAAAGAAATAGAGGGGGTTGTTTCTCTTTTAATGAGGCAGTTTAGCCTGCTTCTAAAAATAAAAACTGGGATGCCCTTAAATTTACCTTTATTTGTCATAGAAAAATTAAAAGAGCAAGAAAAAAAATATTCCCTCCTAAAATTAAAAAAGGTCTATTCTCGGCTTCTTAAGCTTGATTTCCTAAGAAAAACTAAACCGATTGATCTTTCTTTATATCTTAATCTTTTGATTTTGAAACCTCTTTAGTCTTTTGTTTTTTTATTGTTAAAGATTTCTTTTACCTCTTCTATGTCTTTTTTGAATTCATAATGGGCAACTTTTTTTGTCTTTTTTACTTTTTCTTTAATTTCTCTAAGTTTTGTAATAATTTTCTCCTGAAGTTTGTCTGTTTTTTCTCTAATTTTTCTTCTAAATCTCCCGGAAAACAAAAGGGAGCCAAGAAAGACACCAAAAATTATACCTAAAATTAGTCCTAAATAAAACATAAATTTTATTTTTGCAGAGATTCTTTTATCAAAACTTTAATTTCCATCTCTTTCCCTTCTCTTAAAATAGTCAGGGCTGTTTCGCCAGCTTTCTTTTTTTGGACTAAATCCGTAAAATCAACATTTTCCTCAAGAATAGTATTGTCAATTTTTAAAATGACATCTCCTTTTTTTATTCCTGATAAAGCAGCTGGAGTTTCTTTCTCCGGCTCCTCAAAAACCAGAACTCCTTTTTCCGCTTGGATCAGTGTCCTGTCCCCAAAATCTTTGATTTTAATATATTTAATCCCTAAAAAGTTGACGCTTATCTCTTTTTTCTCTAAAAGGGATTTAATTGCTCTTTGAAAATGAAGGGAAGGAATAATTTTTGTTTTGCCTATTACTCCGGTTGCCAAACCGTCTAAACCGAAAATAAACGAGCCCAAAAATTTTTTTTCTAAATAAGTGTTTCCAAGAGCTATTCCCTCAGAAAAATAATCAGTTGAGCGAATCAAGTCCTCTTTTTTGCTGATTTTCAAAAAAAGAGGTTGACTGACAAAATCAGTAAAAAGGTTAAAAGAATGGTCAAAAAAGACTACCTGCTTTCCTTGGGTAATTTCTTCCCGGTTAGTGACAAAATTAATAACCGGCAAATTTTTAGCTTCAATTTTTAAAAAATTAAGACCGGTTAAAGGGTCTTTGATAATTTTTTCCACCTGATATGGCTCTGCTTTAAAATAAACCAAATACTTATTCTGGGACGAAAAATCAAAAGCGGAAAGAAGCCAACCATCAGCAGTTAAAATTCCTGCTTGGGTTAAGGCTTCTTCTGACAAATAAATTTTTGACAAAACTTCCTCCTCATCCTTTGCCTCCTTCATCAAATAAACATTTAAAATCTGGGATTTAAGCCGCTCGGCTATCTCTCTCAAACGTAAGTCCTGGCTAACGGTCACATTTTTTTCAGTGATTAAAGAAACTTCTTTTGTTCTAACTCCGTTTCTAAAAACAAAAAAATTAACCGCTAAGCCGCCTAAAAAACCGAAAACTAGAGAAAGAAAAATCAAGAGCCAAATTTTAGGCGAAGTCCTTGTCGGTCCTTTTTCAAAAGGTATTTCAGGATTTTCATAAAAATCTTTTATCTCCTCTTTTTCAAAGGTCCCATTTTCTTTTTTCTTTGTGAAAGTGGCAACCTCCTCTTTTTTCTCTAAATCCTCTGCTTTAAGCTTTTTTGTTTGCCAAGCCATAAGAAATCAATTATATAAAAAAAGATTAAAAAAATCAAGCTATTAATAAAAACCCTCGTTGGTAAATATGACAAGCATAAATAAAATTCCATAAAGATAAGCGGCCACAAAAGATTGGAAGAACCGGAAGAATAATAAAAAAGCCAGAAAAACAGAAGAAAAACAGCCGCGAGAACAAAAATGAGATTGAAATTGTAAAACAAATTTAAAAATTCAAGATTGACTAAAGTACTAAAAATAATCGCCGCTTCAGTTAAACCTTCAATTTTTTCTAAACTCCCCGGCCCATAAAGTCGGGGAAAATATTCTTTCCGATAAAGATAAAACAAAAAAAGGCCGGAAATAATTAAAAAAAAGATTAAAAATAAATATCGCCAGAAAGGATTATTTAATAAAAACAAAAAAAGAAAGGAATTAAGAGTCAATAAAGGAAATTGAATGAGGAATGACCATTTTGCCTTCAGGTTATCTTTGATCAGAAAAAAAATAGATAAAACTGAAGAAACCGGAACGAGAAAAAAAATAATTTTGACTATTTGAAGCTGTGGATAAAAAGAAAAAAGTGAAAATAAATAAAGAAAAAATAATGGTAAATAAAGATAGAATTTTAGATATTTAGCCAT
>CAZSLY010000025.1:4868-7172 GCA_964608045.1 uncultured Gammaproteobacteria bacterium
CTTTAAATTGGCCAAAGTTTGTGGAAAATTATTTTCATTTTTGTCTCTAACCAATTTGTAAACCGCCTAAAACCGCCTTGAATCTCCTGCCGATATTCACCGCTTATAATTCCCAGAGAAACTTCATAGCCCTGTTGAAGTTTTTTGATAATCGTGGCGATTCTTTCTCTAAAAGGTTCCGGCGCTTGTTGATAAAGTTCCTGAAGTTCAATTATCGCCTGAGAAGTTTTTTCTTTTACTTCCTCGGCAATTTGTTCTGCTTTTGCTGGATCACTTTCTTTTTCCAAAACATCTAAAATAATTTCTATCTCTTTTTGATATCTTTTAAGAGATTTCTCGGCTAATTTATCTTTCTGCTGTGCCCGATATTTTTTATATTCTTCAAGTTTTTTCTCTGACCTTTCTAAAACCAGCTTAGTTTTTTCCACATTATCCCAGCTAAAAAAGATCTTTAAAGTATCTTTAAAATCCTGCCAAAAAAGAGAAAAATTACTCTCTGTCTCCTCTTTGATCTCTTCAGTTTTAATATCTTCAGTTCTGGTTTTTAGAGGAATAAAAAGACAAAAAACAAGTAAAACAACTAAAAAAAATTCTTTTTTCATAATGGTTTGATAATACTCTCTTCCCTAAAAAAATCAAGGCTGATAATATTTTCTCCCTTTCAGTTTTTTCGGCAGATATTCCTGCTTCTTCTTATAATTCTTGTTATGCCCTCTAGTGTCCTGACCTTGGGTCGGACTACTACTGGGGACAGAGCCGAGTTTTTTTTCTCCTTTGCGTAAAGATTCGGAGGATCCGCCGTAGCCTTCGGCAAAGGCGGACCTCAATTTAGTCGGCACATTACGTAAGTGTAAAGGCACTGGCAAATCAAATGTCTTTTTCGCGTCTTCCTCAGCTAAAAGCAGGGCTTCATAAGAAGCTCGCGACTTAGAGGCGCAAGCAAGATAAATCACTCCCTGGGCTAAATTAATTTTTGCTTCCGGTAAACCAACAAATTCTACTGCCTGAGCCACTGCATTGGCAATCTCTAAAGCTCCTGGATCAACATTACCAATGTCTTCGGAAGCAAAGATAACCATTCTTCTAGCAATAAATCGCGGGTCCTCGCCTGCTTCAAGCATTCTTGAAAGCCAGTACAAACTGGCGTCTTGGTCCCCTGCTCTCATTGATTTAATAAAAGCAGAAATAAGATTATAATGCTCTTCTCCTTTTTTATCATAAAGAGGCGCTTTTTGCTGCAAAGCTTCAAAAATCAGTTTTTCATCAAAATGATAAAGACCTTCTTCGTCCGGCTCGGTAATTTTAAAAGCGGTCTCTAAAGTATTTAAAGGAATCCGAGCGTCACCAAAAGAAAAATCAATTAAAAGATCAATTGCTTTTGGTTTAATTTTAATTTTATAATTACCCAAACCATTTTTCTTATCAGTTAAAGCGCGTTTGATAATTTTTTTTAAAGATAAACAAGACAAAGGTTCAAAAATAAAAAGATGACAGCGGGATAATAAAGGTGAAATAATTTCAAAAGAAGGATTTTCAGTGGTCGTAGCAATTAAAATAATTGAGCCTTCTTCAACCTCAGGCAAAAAAATCGCTTGCTGGGCTTTATTAAAACGATGAATTTCATCAACAAAAATAATGGTTTTTCGGTTATAGACTTTTTTTTCTAATTTTGCCTCTTCCATTGCTTTTTTCACCTCGTTTATCCCGGTTTCAGTTGCTCCAAAAGGAATAAACCTGGCTTGAGTTTTTTTAGCAATAATCCTGGCTAAGGTTGTTTTTCCTGAACCAGGTGGACCCCAAAAAATCATTGAAGGAATTTTATCCTCCTCAATTAAACAACGCAAAATTCTGCCCTCGCCGGTTAAATGCTCCTGACCAGCAAAATCATCCAGGCCTTCAGGTCTAATCCGATCAGCCAATGGTTTTTCCTGATTTGATTCCATACCTTCTATTCTACTTGATGTCTTGATTTTTTCAAGATTTGGGTTATGATAAAATAAAAAACGGGGATTAGCGCAGTTGGTAGCGCCCCGCACCAGAACAAAGTTCGGTGCAGGGCAAGCGCACTAAATTTTGTTTTTTGATATAAATACGGGGCGTAGTGTAATGGTAGCACGAGTCCTTCGGGAGGATTTAGCCCGAGTTCGAATCTCGGCGCCCCGAAGGATGACAAAATTTTAGTACAGAAGTTTAGTCCCATCTCACCCCTCGGTGTAGCCCTGTAGTCAACTTTGTTGTACTTCAGGGCGAATCCGGCATCCCCGACCAATCTAAAAAAACTAAGATAAAAAAACAAAGGCGCGT
>CAZSLY010000026.1:0-6630 GCA_964608045.1 uncultured Gammaproteobacteria bacterium
GGACCGGTTATGCGAAAGATTTTAAAAAGCTGGCTAAAAAATATCAATTGCTTCTCGTTCCTAATCTTCTTCAAGGAATTTTAACCAATCCCGAGCTGAAAGCTGATGCGGTTCATCCAAACGATAAAGGTTATGAGATTATAGCTAAAAGAATTTTAGAAGAAATAAAACCTTATTTAAAATAAGAAAATCGGCGTCTAAAAAATCGGCGTCCCGTTCTCCGCACTCCGCTCCGCACTCCGCAGATCCGCAGTATTTAGTAAAATTGCCAGTGGATAACTTAATTGTTTTTTTTTGATTGGTGGTATGATAAAGATGTTCAAGATGTTGAAAATGTTCAAAATGTTCAAAATGTTCAAAACGTTCAAGATGTTCAAGATGTTCAAGATGTTGAAAATGTTGAAAATGTTATAAAAGGGGACTGTCTTTAGATTAAAGAAATTAGCAAGGAGACATTTGCTAATTTCTATTTTTTTGTTATAATGTTTAATCAGTCTAGATTAAATATTTTTATTTTCTAGAGTGTATGAACATCAGTAAACTTGCCAGGATTTTAGCAGTGACGCCAGAGGAGCTCAAAGAAAAATTACCAGAGCTCGGGTTTCATATTGGCAAAAAAGCAATTCAGATTCCGGATGAACAGGCAGAAAAAGTGATTAAAAAATGGCAAGAAATAAAAAAAGAAGAAGAAAGGAAGAAGGGGGTGGAGAGAGAAATTACTGAAAAAGAAGAAAAAAAAGAAGAAATTAAAGAAGTTTTTTTACCAGGTTCAATTCAGGTTTATCGTCTGGCGGAAAAACTTAATCTGCCTTTGAATAAAGTAATGGTAGAATTGGTAAAAAATGGGGTTTTGGTTGGTTTAAATGAAGAAATTGATTATGAGATCGCGGCTATTGTCGCGGAAAATTTAGGTTTTAGGATTAAGCGTCAAGAAAAAGAAGAAAAAATTGAAGTTTCAGCTAAAGAAAAAATTAAAGAAATAATTGCCGGCGAAGAAAAAGAAAAATTAACTAAAAGGCCGCCGGTTATTGTGGTGATGGGTCATGTTGACCATGGGAAATCTTCTTTGCTTGATGCGCTGAGAAAGACAAAAGTAACCCTTGAAGAAAAAGGCGGCATTACCCAGAAAATTGGCGCTTATCAGGTTAAAAAAAACAATCGCCTTCTAACTTTTATTGATACGCCAGGCCATGAGGCCTTTGAGACGATGAGGGAGAGGGGCGGCAGTGTGGCTGATTTGGCAATTTTGGTCATTGCGGCTGATGATAGGGTTCAGCCACAGACACTTGAAGCAATTAAAATTATTAGTAAAGAAGATCTGCCGTATCTGGTTGCCTTAAACAAAATTGATAAGCCAGAAGCTAATGTGGAAAAAATTAAAAAAGAATTATCAGAGATTAATTTAGTGCCTGAGGACTGGGGCGGCAAAGTAATTTGTCTTCCTGTTTCCGCTAAAACTGCTCAAGGGCTTGATCTATTGCTTGAGGACCTCTTGCTTCTTGCCGATCTTTATGGAGAAAGGCTTTTGGCTAATGAAGAAGGAGAACCAGTGGCCACGGTGATTGAAAGTCATCTTTCGTCTGGACTGGGTCCGGTGGCGACGGTGATTGTTTTTAACGGTTTTTTAAAAAAAGGAGACCAAGTAATTATTGGCTCAAGTTTTGGCAAGATAAAAATGATGATTGATGAAAAAGGAGAAGAGATTTCAAAAACCTCTTTAAGCCAGCCGGTTCGGATCTCCGGCTTGAAAAAAATTCCTCAAGCTGGAGAAATTCTTGAGAGAATTGAGGGCGGTCGGGAATTTAAAAAAAGAATTAGAGAGATTGAAGCGCTTTCAATTAGAGAAAAAATTAAAAAGGAAAGCCGCCAAAAAGAAGAAAAGAAAATTAAATTGATTTTGAAGGCAGAAAGCTTAGGTTCTCTTGAGGCCTTAGAAGGCGCGGTCAAAAAAATTGCTGATAATGAAGTTCACCTCGAGATAGTTAAAGCCGAAGTCGGTCAGCCAACCGAAACCGAGATTGTTCTGGCCCAAAAAATAAATGCCCAAATTTTAAGTTTTAATATCGGCCTTACAACTCCGGTTAAAAAATTAGCTGATGAGTCAGATGTAAAATATTTTTCTTCAGAGATTATTTATCGGATTACTGATTATCTTAAAAAAGAAGTTGAATCTTTGAAAGAACCGAAATTTACTGAAGAAAAAAGGGGGAAGCTTCAAATTTTAGCCATTTTTGGTAAAAGAAAAGAAGACCAGATTTTAGGCGGCCGGATGCTTGAAGGAGAAATAAAGAGTAATTTAAAAGCAAAAATCTGGCGGAATGAAGAATTGATTGGCCGGGGTTTAGTTAAAAATCTTCAAATAAACAGAGAAAATGTTTCTTTAGTTAGAAGCGGTCTTGAATGCGGCTTGCTTTTTGAAAGTGAAGTTGAATTAATAGAAGGAGATTTATTGGAAATTTACGAAGAAAAGAAAATTATCTAATTTTTAAAGAAGACAGCCCTTGAGGAGTGGTAAAATAAATTATTTCTGGCTCTTTCGAGTGGAATTTCACAACTTCTCCTTCAAAAAGCAGATATTGGTTCTGATAATTTTTGAAATCAATTTCTAAAGCCATAATTTTATTATTTGAAAGATAATAAAGCCAATCTCCCTTTCGTTCAACTTCTTTAAGTTCTTCAGCTAAGCGAGTGATAATTTCTCGCTGCCAAGGAAAAAGTAATTTTGGATCTGGATTCAAATTAAGAATTTGAATTTCGTGGTTGTCAAAATAAACAAGACTGTCTTCTGCTGGAATAATTTTCTTCCCCTTTAAATTAAAAATTACTGGTTTTTCTTCTAAAGTCACTAGAAGTATTCGCTCGCCATTTGTTAAAAATCTGAGATTTGAGAAAGAAGTTTTTTCAAAAACAAAATTTTCGCCCGGCAGGATTAAAGAAAATTCAGGTTTTTGAAGAGAAGTTAGAGAAATTTTTTCTAAAAAAAGACCATCTTTTCTTTTAATAATCATTTCAATTTCTCCGCTGCTTATCTGCCAGTCTTTTATTTCTCCTTGAGTATCTAAAACAAAACTTCTTTCAAAGGTTGGAAGATTGATTTTAAAAAGGTTTTTTTCTAAAGAAGCATAAAGGAAATCAGAATTCTTCTCGTCAAACTTTATCTTTGTTTCTTTTCTTTTTAAAAAAGGAAAAGACCTTGAGAGGTCAATCAATTCTCCTGTTTCTAAGTTCAAAAGAAAAATTTGGTTAAAAATAATTTTCTTTTCCTCCTCGCTCCAAATTAAATTAGACAAATTTAGCTTAAAATCATCAATCAAAACATTAACTTTATCGTTTTCTAATAATTTAAGAGATTTTTTGGAAGGGTCAGTTCTAATTTGGTAAATAATTTTTTTACCAGAGGGCGAGGCCTTGAAAAAGCCAACTTCTCCTTGGTCATAAAGTTTAAGCTCTGGTTTTTCAAGGAACAAGTTTATCTTTTTAAAGCGGGTAGTTAGACTCGGCTTAATTAATGCTTCTTTTTCCCATTTTTTGAATCCTTCTTTAATGATTTTGATTTTGTATTTACCAGGCAGGAGATTGTTGATAATTGTTGGTGTTTTTCCTCCGTATTTTGCCGAACTAAAAAGATCCCAGAAAAATGAAAAAAAATCAAGAAACTTTCTTTTTTCCTGAAATTGGCCGTTAATTAAAACCTCAGCGCCGCTCGGATAGGACTCTATAAAAAGCGAGCCGGTTCTTCTGAAAGTTTTTTCCCGGGGGTCAAAACGATAACCGCTGGCTTGAAGAAAAATAAAAGGAACAACAATGACAAAGACAAGAGCGCAGAGAATAAAAATGAAAAGACGAAACCTTAAAGACATAAAATCAATTTTCAATTTTCAATTATCAATTTTCAATTAAATAATATGAGTAAGTTTGTTATTAAAGGAAATAAAAGGCTTAAAGGAGAAGTTGAGGTCAAGGGAATGAAAAATGCAGCCACTCCAATTTTAGCCGCGTGTTTACTTTCTCAAGAAACCTCAGTTTTAGAAAATCTGCCGCGAATTAAAGATGTTGAGAATATGATTAAACTTCTTGAAAGCTTGGGCGCAAAAACTCGCTGGCTGAAGAAAGATGCCTTAGAAATTTCTCCCCAGACCTTGAGTTTGCATCAGTTGGACAAAGAAACGATTGCCAGTATGCGTTCTTCAATTTTGCTTTTAGGGCCGCTTTTAGCTCGTTTTGGCAAGGTAGAAATTCCAGAACCAGGCGGCTGTTTAATTGGCAATCGGCCGATTGAGACCCATTTTGAGGCTTTAAAAAAGATTGGCGCGGAAATTAAAGAAAAAAGAGGAATCTTTGAATTGGCGGCTAAAAAATTAAAGGGGACTAAAGTAATTTTACCAGAATTTTCCGTGACCGCAACTGAAAACTTACTCATGGCCGCCTCATTAGCGCAAGGAGAAACAATTATTAAATTAGCCGCGGCTGAACCTCATGTTGAGGATTTGGGTTGTTTTTTAATAAAAATGGGAGCTAAAATTCAAGGACTGGGCACTCATACTTTAAAAATCAAAGGAAGCAAGAAATTACGCGGGGCAAAACACAGAATTATTCCTGATCAGATTGAGGCCGGAACTTTTGCCGTTTTAGCCGCGGCCTCCCGAAGCGAGATTTTAATTAAAAACATTGTCCCGGAACACTTAGAAATTGTGCTTTTAATTTTAGAAAAAATTGGCGTGAGATTTAATCTTTTTAAAGATAAAATTTTAATTCATCCTTCAGGGAATTTAAAAGCTTTTAAAGTTCAAGTTTTGCCTTATCCTGGTTTTCCGACTGATCTTCAGGCTCCATTTGGGGTTTTAGCTACTCAATGCCATGGCACCAGTTTAATCCAAGACCCTTTATATGAATCAAGAATGGGCTATGTTTCGGAATTAGTAAAAATGGGAGCCAATGCGATTGTGGCTGATCCGCACCGGGTCATCATCAATGGTCCGAGTCCTTTGTACGGCATTGAGGTGAAAAGTTTTGACCTGCGAGCCGGCGCGACTTTAATTATCGCCGGTCTGATTGCTCACGGAGAGACAATTATTAATCAAGCAGAAGTTGTTGACCGGGGTTATGAGCAAATTGAAGAAAGATTAAGAGGTTTAGGCGCGGAAATTAAAAGAATTTCATAGTTGACATTTAAAATTTATTTTGTAAAATTTTTTTGTGGTAGAAAATAAATCATCTTTAAAACAGACATTATTTCTTTTGGCCGTGACTATGGTTGTTAGTGGTTTAGTTTCTGTTTTTGTTTTTGTTAAGCTTTACAATTATTTACCTCCACCAGCAAGCGATAAGTCAATTTTGAAAAGAGAAATGGCGCCAGAGGTCAAAGAACAGGAAGAGATTTTTAAAGAAGGGGAGAGAGAAGAGATGACAATCAAGGCAGTAGAGAAAGTTTCCGCTTCAGTGGTCAATATTATTGTTTCTAAATATGTTTCCAGTTTTTATAGCGAAGAAGGAAATTTCTTTCCAGACAGTTTTTTAAAAGAATTTTTTCCTTTTGAATTTTCTTTACCTGAGAAAGAACTTCCTGAAGAGCAAAAAGAAAAACAGGAGATCGCTGGCGGCAGCGGTTTTGTTATTTCACAGAAAAACGGCTTGATTTTAACTAATAAACACGTAGTAGTTGAACAAGAAGCTGATTATACTGTAATCAGCAACGACGGCGAAAAATATGAAGCTCAGGTTTTAGCCAGAGACCCGTTCAATGATGTTGCTATTTTAAAAGTTGAAAAATTAAATTTGCCTGAAGTTGAATTAGGAGATTCAGACAAAATTTCTGTTGGTCAAACGGTTCTTGCCATTGGCAATGCTTTAGGCGAATACAGAAATACGGTGACCAAAGGAGTAGTTTCTGGCGTCGGAAGAAGAATAGTGGCTGGAAATTTTTATCAAAGTGAAGTTTTAGAGAATGTTATTCAAACAGACGCGGCGATTAATTTTGGCAATTCCGGCGGACCATTAATTAATCTTAAAGGAGAAGTAATTGGGATTAATACCGCTGTTAATTTGCAGGGCCAGCTAATTGGATTTGCTATTCCAATTAATCAGGTTAAATCAGTGATTGAAAGCGTTAAGGAAACCGGGAAAATCAGCCGGCCATTTTTAGGAGTAAGATATGTTCTATTAAATAAAGAAATGGCTAAGAAAAATAACTTAGATGTTGATTATGGCGCCCTGATAGTTCGCGGCGATAAAGCAGGAGAGATAGCGGTTATCCCTGGCTCGCCGGCTGATAAAGCGGACTTAAAAGAAAACGATATTATTTTAGAAATTAATTCTAAAAAAATTACTGAGAAAAACAGTTTAGCTCTAGAAATAAGGAGATATAAACCGGGCGACAAAATTAAGTTAAAAGTTCTTTCTAAAGGAAAAGAAAAAATAATTGAAGTTGTTTTGGAGGAACACAAATAAAAAGTATGATGAAGAGGTTGAAGATGTTCAAGATGTTCAAGATGTTCAAGATGTTCAAGATGTTGGAAATGTTGAAAATGTTCAAAATGTTGAAAATGTTCAAGATGTTGAAGATGTTCAAGATGTTGAAGATGTTGGAAATGTTGAAAATGTTCAAAATGTTGAAAATGTTGAAAATGTTCA
>CAZSLY010000027.1:0-6510 GCA_964608045.1 uncultured Gammaproteobacteria bacterium
ATAAGAATCGGTGGATTTTTAGCTGCCCTTTTTTTTATTTTTACTCCGGAAGTGAGGAGAGAAATATTCTTTAAAAAATTCACTTTTAAAAGAAAAACTGCAAGTATTTTTCTTTTCAATCAAACTATCGGGGCTGGCGGCGCTATTCTACAAAACTGGGCCATTGCTTTAGTTCCTTTGACTTTTTTACCTTTTATCAACGCTTTAGAAGGGACTAAATATATATTTTTATTAATCTTTAGTGTTTTATTTTCTTTTAAATTTCCTCAAATTCTAAAAGAGGAAATTTCGAGAGGGACAATCCTCCAAAAAATTATAGCCATTTTGTTCATTGGAGCCGGTCTAACCCTTTTAATTCTTAAGTAATTTGATTTTAGCCCCGCGTGAGATTATGAAAAAAAATATGTTTCTGATAATTTTATTAGTTATTTTCTTTTTCTACCTTTTAAGTTGGACCCTTGACTTTAGCAAAGGCGAGAAACCGAATTGGGGACTGACCTTCAGTCAGTATTACGCGGAGAAAGAATTAGGACTTGATTTTAAAAAGGTTTATCAGGACCTGTTGAATGAATTTAAAGTTAAAAATTTGCGTTTAATCGCTTATTGGGATTATTTAGAACCAGAAAAAGGGAAATTTAACTTTGAGGATTTGGATTGGCAAATAAAAGAAGCGGAAAAGCACGACAAAGAAATAATTTTAGTCATTGGCTTACGGGTGCCGCGCTGGCCTGAATGCCATTATCCTTCTTGGGCCAAAGATTTACCCGAGAAAGATTTGGAAGAAAATCTTTTGGCTTATTTCAAAGAGGTGGTTAATCATTATAAGGACTACTCTTCTCTTATTGCCTGGCAGGTTGAAAACGAACCCTTGTTTGGCGTTTTTGGCGACTGCCCCAAACCGTCAAAGAAATTATTGAAAGAAGAAATTAATCTGGTAAAATCAATGGATGACAAAAAAAGGCCGATTCTCGTAACTGACAGCGGCGAATTGAGTTCTTGGTTTAATTCAGCCGGTCTTTCAGAAATTTTTGGCACCACTTGTTATCGGATTGTTTGGAATAATTTTTTTGGTTCTTATAAACATTTCTGGCCACCTGTCTTTTATACCCTCCGCGCTTTTTTAGTTGAGAAATTTACAAAAAGTGAAGAAGTAATTATTGCCGAACTCCAGGCAGAACCCTGGGCAACCAGAGAAAGATCAATTGCTAATATCCCCTTAAAAGAGCAGACAAAATATTTTAAGCTTAAAGATTTAAAAGATAATTTGGAATTTGCCAGAAAAACAGGCATTAAAAAAATTTATCTCTGGGGCGTTGAATGGTGGTATTGGCGAAAACTTCAAGGCGATGAAAGTTTTTGGGAAAAAGCCAAAGAAATATTAAATTAAAAATTTCTAATTTCTATTTTTTTCAATTTCTAATTTTTGAAGCTTTCAATGACTAAATTTTTAAACATTAAAATTTGCTTTTTGTTTTTCGTTGTTTTTTTGATTTTTCTTTTGGATTTTCAGCCTCTTTTTGCTACGGAAAAAATAAATGACTTCAAAGATAAAATCACGATTAATCAAAACAACTCTCTTATTCTTGAAGAGCAGATTACTTATGATTTTGGCAAGAATCTGCGTCATGGCATTTATCGCGATTTCAAAAAAGACGGCTTAAAGGTTAAAGTTTTGAAGGTTTTTCAGGATGAAAAACCAGCGATTTATAAAATTTCGCATCATGACAATTACTTAAAAATAAAAATTGGTAAGGCGGACAAATTAATCACCGGCGTTCATCTTTACAAAATTGTTTATCAAATCAAAAACGCCATTTCTTTCTTAAAAGAACATGACGAGCTTTATTTTAATGTTACGGGCAATGAATGGGATGTGCCAATAGAAAAAGCAAGCGCGCAAGTGATTTTGCCGCAAAAAATTGAAGCCGGGAAGGTAAATTTTACTGCTTATACTGGTCCTTATGGCGCCAGAGGGGGGAATTATAAGGTAGTTTCAGGAGACAAAACTATTGTTTTTGAAACCACCGCCCCTTTGGCTCTAAAGGAAGGTTTAACCATTGTGGTTGGTTTACCAAAAGGGATTTTAAAAGGACCTTGTTTTCTTGAAAAATTTATTAAGAAATATAGTATTTTTTTGTCCTTTTTAACTCCTTTTTTTGCTTTTATTTTTCTCTTTCGGTTGTGGTGGAAGCAGGGAAAAGATATCCCTCTTAAAACTGTCATTGCTCAATATGAACCTCCGGAAAATTTGCAACCAGCTTTAATTTCTTATTTAATAAAACAGAAAGTTAAGGAAAAAGACATTGCGGCGACTATTGTTGATTTAGCGGTTAAGGGTTTTTTGAAAATTAAAGAAATTAAAAAAACATTTGGCAGAGATTATGAACTTATAAAATTGCCAAAAGAAACAACCGAGCTAAAGAAATATGAAGTAGATCTTTTAAACCATCTTTTTTGGTCTGGTGAAAATATTAAATTGTCGGCTTTTAAATACTTTCATCGAGGGATATTTAAAGCTGCTGTAAGCAGAGAAATAAAGCAACTTAACTATTTTAATTTGGTTTCTTCAAAAATAGGGTTTTATTTAAGGCTAATCGGAAGTCTTATACTCGTTGTCGGTACTTATTGCTTTGTTTATTTTTTTACGACTAAATTGCTTATTCTCTATTTCAATCTTTTACTTGTTGCCATTTTAATGGTTATTTTTGCTTCGATTATGCCAAAAAGAACTCCTAAAGGAGCGGAAGTTTATTGGCAGGCCCTGGGCTTTAGAAAATATTTGAAGAGAGCGGAAAAATATCGTTTGGAGTTTCAGGAAAAAGAAAAAATTTTTGAGAAGTTCTTGCCTTACGCCATGGTTTTAGGAGTTGTTCGTTTTTGGACCAAGGCCTTTGAAGGAATTTATCAAACGCCTCCTTCTTGGTTTGAAGGATATTATGTCGGAGCTTTTAGTACCACTGTTTTTCTTTCCTCGTTTAGTAATTTCGAAAATAAATTAAGGACTGTTTTTGTCTCCCCCCGTAGTAGAGGCACTTTCAAAGACACTTTCAAAGACACTTTCGGCGGCAGTGGTTTCTCTGGCGGTTTTTCCGGCGGCGGAGGCGGCGGCGGAGGCGGCGGCAGTTGGTGAGAAAGTTTAAAATAAAATAGATGACTTTAATCTTTGATTTTGACGGCACCCTGGTTCACTCAAAAAAAATTTGGCTTTTTACTTTTAAAAAAGCTTTAAGAAAACACGGCTTTAAATTTAAATATCAAGAGATTGAGCCTTATTTAGGCCCAACAGTCAAAGGAGTTCTTGAAAGGTTGATTGATAAAAAAGATAAAAAATTAACGGAAAAAATCACTAAAGAGGTTTATGATTTGAGAAACAAAATTGGAATTGAATTGAAATTGCGTTCTCAACCCTCCCTCTTAAAAAGATTAGCCTCTTTATATACTTTAATTTTAAGAACCAATTCTGATTATGCTTCAACTTCAAAATTTTTAAAAAGACACAAAATTTTTAATCTTTGGAAAATGATTATTACTCCGGAAAAAAAGATTGGTCGTTCAAAAATAAAAGCCCTTAAATTTATAAAAAATCGTTTTAAACCACCATTCATTTATTTGGCTGATATGAGAGACGACATTAGAGTAGCAAAAACAGTTCGGATTGAAACTATTGCTTTAAGCGGTGGCTGGGAAAAAGAAAAAGATTTAAAAAAAGAAAATCCAAATTTTTTGATTAAAAGATTAAATTCTCTGCCCAAAATTTTAGAAAAAATCAATTTATGAACTCTGTTTTTAAAATTATTCAAAAAAGATACAGCGTCAGGAAATATAAACCTGATCCTGTGCCTGAGGAAAAACTTAAAAAAGTGCTTGAAGCAGCGCGGCTAGCGCCTTCCGCTCATAATGCTCAGGCCTTTAAATTTGTGGTGGTTAAAGATAAAGAAAAAAGAAGGCAATTAGCTCGGGCGGCTCTAAATCAAAGTTTTATTGCTGAAGCGCCAATTGTTATCATCGCCGTAGCCTTAGAGCCTGAGCAGATAATGAGCTCAGATGTTCCGGCTTACGCGGTTGATTTAGCAATTGCCATGAGCCACTTGGTTCTAGCCGCTACGGAAGAGGGCTTAGGCACTTGCTTTATTGGTGCTTTCTCCCAAGAAAAAGTCAAAGAAATCTTAGAAATTCCTCCTCAATTTAAAGTTGTTGTTTTAACCCCCTTAGGTTTCTCAGCGCAAAAACCTTCAGGCAAGTTAAGAAAAAAACTTGAAGAAATTGTTTGTTTTGATAAATTTAAAGAGTAACTTATGACAAAACAAAAATTTCAAAAAGATAAACAGGAACAAAAAATTTTAGATTTACTTGCCGATTATGCAAAGACATTGACTATACTTGGACAACATGACAGGGGAGAGCTCAAGATTATAAGAAAAAGAAAGGGAAGATTTATTCTAAAATACGACGAAGTAAAAAAAGTTATTAAGGAGATCAAAAAAAACTTAGCTTCTAAAAAAGAACCTACCGATTTATTTGGACAAGAAAATGGTGATAAATTTAAGGCAATTTTAGGCAATCTCTATCAAACTTTTGGTAAAAAAGAACTTTATTTGTCGTTAGAAGAAAGAGCTGCTCATCTTTTGTATTTTATAATTAAAGACCATCCTTTTGTTGACGGGAACAAACGGATTGCCTCTTTTTTATTTGTTTATTTTTTAGACCAAAACAACTATCTTTATCGTTCATCTCAAGAGAAAAAAATAAATGATAATGCCCTGATAGCGCTGACACTTTTAACTGCTACAAGTCCACCAAAAGACAAAGACGTTTTAATTAAAATTATTACCAATCTTTTAAATGATTAAGCTGCAAATTTTAGGAGCCGCGGCCAATTGGTCAGCTCCATTTGAAACACCAGGAATTAAAAATTTTACCTCCTGTTTTTTTAAGACAGATAAGGCCTTTCAAATTGATGCTGGCAACAGATATGATAAAAGAAAAATTGACTATCTTTTAATCACCCATACTCATAACGACCACATTGGCGAAATTAAGACTTATCCTCAAAATATTGTTTTCTGTTTACCTTCTTTAAGCTTTAAAAAATTTTTCTCTTCTCAGGATAAAACTTTGATTTTTAAAAAGAGAAACAAAATTGGGGAAACTTTAATTGAACCGTTTCTGGTCCATCACTCAACTACTTCCATTACTTTTGGTTATAAAATTAGCTATCAAAAAAGGTCTTTTATTTGGCTGCCTGATTATTTTTCTCCATTTAGTTTTAAAATTTTCAAAAATGCTGATTATTATTTTTTAGGCGCTTCTTCATTGAAAAAGAATATTCTTCATCGAGGATATTTAACCGGTCAAAAGTCTATTTTTAATTTTTTGTCTGAACTTAAAAAAAGAAGAATTAGACCAGAAACAAGCATTATTTATTTAATTCATCTCGGACTCTCTGTCTTTCCTTTAAAAATCAAGGTTGGGTGGATGCAGAGGCAGTTTAAAGAACATCAACTGATTCCAGTCTTTGATAAAATGAAAATTAATTTATGAATCTAAAAGAAGGATTAAAATTAAAAAATCCAGCTGAGGTAATTGAAAAAATAGTTGAGTTTATTAAAAATGAAGTGGAAAAGAGAAAAAAAGGCGGGGTTGTTTTTGGTTTAAGCGGCGGGATTGATTCGAGTTTAGGCGCTTTTCTTTGCGCTCAGGCGGTTAAGAAAGAAAAAGTTTTAGCTTTATTTTTGCCGGAGAAAGATAGTCATCCGCAAAGCGAAAAAGATGCGGGATTGGTGGCTGAAACTTTAGGGATTAAACTTCTGAAAATAAATTTAACGTCGATTTTAAGAAAAATTGGCATTTATAAACTTTTTCCTTCTTCATTTTTAATTCCTAGGAAAATTCAAGAAGCCTATGTTTTGAATAAACTCAAGAGATTTGAAGAAAAAGATAAAAATGTTTTTTTAGAAAATCTGAAAGGGGGCGGAGGAGAAGAAGAAATAAAAAAAGCCCTGGCTTATTATCGGATAAAACACCGAGTAAGAATGGTTGTCTGGTATTATTACGCTGAATTAAAAAATTATTTAGTGGTTGGCAATTGCAATAAGACAGAAAAAATGATTGGCTATTTTGTCAGATACGGCGATGACGCGGCTGACATTGAACCTTTGTCTTCCCTTTATAAAACTCAGGTCAGGGAGCTTTCGTCTTTTTTAGGCGTTCCTCGCGAAATCATTAAAAAAGCGCCGGCGCCTGATTTAATTCCCGGCATTACTGATGAAATTTCTTTGGGAATGAAATTGGAAATTCTCGACCAAATTCTTTACGGTTTAGAAAAAGGAATAAGCGAGGAGGAAATAAAAGAACAAACAGGCGTTGAGGACAAAGAAATTCAATATGTTAAAGAGTTAATAAAATGGTCTTCGCCGATGAGAGAATCGCCGCCAAGCCCAAATCTAAATGATTTACTCTAATCAATTCAGTTTTTGTTAAATTTAAAACGATTATGTTTCGCGATCGGAC
>CAZSLY010000028.1:0-1331 GCA_964608045.1 uncultured Gammaproteobacteria bacterium
AAGTCGTAGAAAAGGAGATTAAAGACATTCAAGAAGAGTTGTCAATTTTTCCGGCTAAGCATTTTATTACCACCAAAGAAAGTAAAGAAGAAGCAATTAAGGAAATTAAAAAAGAACTTAAAGAGAGATTATTTTTTTTCAAAAAGAAAAAGAAATTTTTAGAAGCAGAACGGCTTGGAAGAAGAGTTAAATACGATTTAGAAATGCTTAAAGAGCTTGGTTTTTGTCACGGGATTGAAAACTACTCGCGATTTTTTGATGGCCGTCTGCCTGGCGAGCCGCCGCAAACCCTTTTGGACTATTTCCCTAAAGATTATTTTTTAATTATTGATGAGTCCCATATTACTATTCCCCAAATTAGAGGAATGTCCGAAGGCGATAGGCAGAGAAAAGAAACTTTAATTGAATACGGCTTTAGATTACCGAGCGCTTTAGATAATCGGCCTTTAACTTTTAATGAATTTGAAAAAAGAATAAATCAGGTAATTTATACCTCAGCTACTCCCGGAGCTTATGAGTTGAAATTAAGCTCCCAAACAGTGGAACAAATCATCAGACCAACGGGCTTGGTTGATCCGGCCTTGAAAGTCATACCGATTTTGAGAAGAGAAAAGAAAGAAAAATCCCAAATTGAAGATATTGTTTCAAGAATCAAAGAAAGAGTTAAAAATAAAGAAAGAATTTTAGTGACGACTTTAACCAAAAAAATGGCTGAAGATTTGGCAAATTATTTAAATGAGCACGGAATTAAAGCCCGATACCTACACTCGGAAATTAAGGCTTTGGACAGAATTGAAATTTTGACTGATTTTAGAAAAGGAATTTTTGATGCTTTGATCGGGGTCAACCTTTTGCGAGAAGGGCTTGATTTGCCTGAGGTTTCTTTGGTTTTGATTCTTGACGCTGATAAGCAAGGATTTCTGCGCAGCGCCACCTCTTTAATTCAAACCATTGGCCGGGCAGCGAGAAATATCAGAGGAGAGGTGATTCTTTACGCGGATGAAATGACTGATTCACTCAAACAAGCAATCAACGAGACTTCAAGAAGGAGAAAAATCCAGATTGAATACAATCGGAAACACAAGATTGTTCCTCGTTCCATTAAGAAAGAAATCAAAGATATTTTAGGCGAGGAAAGAAAAAAGGCGGTTGAAGCTTTGAGTTTGGAAAAATTTTCCGGTTTATCAAATGAAGAAATTATTAGAATCAAAGAGAAAGAAATGAAAATCGCCGCTAAAAATTTAGATTTTGAATTAGCGGCAATTTTAAGAGACCAGATAAAAGTGTTAAAACAACGAATCGCGAATCGTACGAATTCTATCACGAATGAC
>CAZSLY010000028.1:1341-6426 GCA_964608045.1 uncultured Gammaproteobacteria bacterium
TTCGTAGTAATTAGAGATGAAATATGTATGATTAGTGATAATATCTATGGACAAGATCATCATCAAAGGCGCCAAAGAACATAATCTTAAAAATATCAACTTAGAATTGCCGCATCGGAAAATTATTGTTTTTACCGGTGTTTCCGGTTCAGGCAAGTCTTCTTTAGCATTTGATACAATTTTTGCCGAAGGACAGCGAAGGTATGTCGAATCTCTTTCTCCTTATGCCAGACAATTTTTGTCAAAACTTGATAAATCCGACGTAGAGTCAATTGAAGGTTTGTCACCGGCAATTTCCATTGACCAGAAATCGCATTCTCATAATCCGCGCTCAATTGTCGCAACCGTAACCGAGATTTATGATTATTTAAGGGTTTTGCTTGCCAGAATTGGAGCGCCGCATTGCCCGAAATGCAAGATTAAAATTTCTAAAATGACCACCGAGGAGATGGTTAATCATCTGAAAGAAGAAACAGAGAAAGACAAAAAAATAAAATCAATAACTATTTTAGCACCGGTCGTCAAAGGCAGAAGAGGGGAGTATTATCAACTTCTTTATGATTTATTCAACGATGGTTTTGCTAAGGTAAAAATTGATGGCCAGATTTATGAATTAAAAGAGCAAATTCTTCTTGACCGCAAAAAGAAACACCAAATTGATTTAATTGTTGATGAAATTAGGACATCGGTGGTTCAGCGAGAAAAATTTGAAGGGCTAAGATCAAGAATTTCCGAAAGTTTAGAAATTGCTTTAAAATATGGCGAGGAAGTAGTTAAAGTTTTTTTAGACGAAAAAGAAATTTTGATGTCCGCTCGTCTTGCTTGTCCTAAGTGTTTCTATTCCTTTTCTGAAATTGAGCCGCGAACTTTTTCCTTTAATTCTCCTTATGGCGCTTGTCCTGCCTGCCATGGTCTGGGCACGGAAAGTTTTTATACAGAAAAACCCTGTTCTGATTGCCACGGTAAAAGATTAAAAAAAGAGAGTTTATCTATTTATCTTGGAAAGATGAGTATCTGGCAGATTGTCCAAATGTCCGTTAAGCAAGCGCGCCTGTTTTTCACTGAACTTTTAGAAAATAAAATCAGCCCTAAGTTATCGGCCGCCCAGTTTCAAATTGCCCTGCCTTTAATTAAAGAAATTTTAAATCGTTTAGATTATATGAGCAAGGTTGACCTTGATTATTTGACTTTAGAGAGAAAATCATATACTCTTTCAAGCGGCGAGTCCCAAAGAATCAGATTGGCTTCGCAAATTGGTTCAAAACTCACCGGCGCTTTATATATTTTAGACGAACCGACTATTGGCCTTCATCCGTATAATACCGATCAATTGATTAAAATTTTGGGGGAACTTAAAGAAATAGGAAACACGATCATTGTCGTTGAACACGATGAAAGAGTTATTAAAAGTTCTGATTATTTGCTTGATCTGGGCAGGGGAGCGGGCAAGGACGGCGGCGAGATTGTCGCTCAAGGCTTTCTGCCTCAAATCATTTCTGATAAAAAACAAAGCTCCTTAACCTTGGAATATCTAAGAAAGGAAAAAAGAATTGAAACTCCAAAATGGCGGGAGGTAAGAACTCATAGTAATCATTTTAAAATCCCTCTTTTAAAAGTTTACGGCGCTTATGAGTATAATCTAAAAAATATTGATGTTACTCTTCCTTTAGGGAAATTTGTTTGTTTAACCGGCGTTTCCGGTTCTGGAAAAAGCACTTTAGTTAATGAGGTAATTTACAAAGCCTTAGTCAATAAACTCAATTACACCAATTTCTGGCAGGTAAAATGTAAAGGTCTAAGCGGCGAGGAATATTTAGAAAAAGTAATTTTAGTTGACCAATCGCCGATTGGTCGCACGCCTCGCTCTAATCCAGCCACTTATGTTGGTTTTTGGGGTTTTGTCAGAGATTTATTTGCGGCGACCGAGGAGGCGAGAAAAAGAGGTTATGCTTCTTCAAGATTTAGTTTTAATGTCACGCGGCAGAGAGGCGGTGGCCGTTGCGAACATTGCGAAGGTAATGGTTTGATTGAAGTAGAAATGCATTTTTTACCGACCGCTTATGTTCTTTGTGATGTTTGCCAGGGAAAAAGATTTGACCGGGAAACGCTTGAAGTGAAGTATAAAGGAAAAAACATTTACGAAGTTTTGAATCTAACTATTGAGGAAGCAATAAAATTTTTTGGCAACATTCCCTTAATTAATGATAAACTAAAAGTTTTGGGGGAGGTTGGATTGGGTTATCTTGCTTTAGGCCAGGGAGCGCCGACACTCTCCGGCGGCGAGGCGCAAAGAATTAAATTAGCCAGCGAGCTCTCTCGTCGGTCAACTGGTAAAAATTTATACATTCTTGATGAACCAACAATCGGGCTGCACTATGATGATGTTAAAAAACTTATTTACGTGCTTCAGCAGTTGGTTAATCGCGGCAACACCGTTTTAGTGATTGAACATAATTTAGATTTAATCAAATGCGCTGACTGGCTGATTGATTTAGGTCCAGGGGGCGGTGATGAAGGAGGGAAGGTGGTTGTCGCTGGTCCGCCTATTTTGATCGCTAATTGTGAGCGGTCTTTAACCGGAAGATATTTAAAAGAAAAATTGAATAATAATTTCTAAGAAAGAAAAAGGGGCTGAAACATCAGTCTCAAGCCCCTAGAAACTACTAGATTTTGGAGTATCGGGCCACTAAAGTGGCGATCACTCCAATAACCCCTCCCACCAATAAATCTATTGGCTTTCCACCACTTACTACTAAGCAAATTTTTAGGAAGTAGTCGATATTCGACTAATTTGAGTTGACACACCCCGTTAGAAGTTTTATATGTTGGCTAAAAAATTTATTAAATCTCTACCCGCATCACCCGGCGTTTATTTGATGCGAGATAAAAAAGGAGAAATTATCTATATTGGCAAAGCGGATAACTTAAAAAAAAGAGTTCTTTCCTATTTTAGACTGCCTCAGGAGATAAAAACAATGAAATTAATTGACGAAGTTTCTAAGGTAGAGATTAAAAAAACAAAGTCTGAGATAGAAGCCTTACTTTTAGAAGCGGAGCTGATAAAAAAACATCAGCCGAAATTTAATGTTAAACTTAAAGATGACCGGTCGTTTATCTATTTAGGCGAGACAAAAGACGATTTTCCGGCTTTTGTTTTTATTAGAGGCAGAGAACTCAAATTAAGAAAAAAAGAATTTAAAGAAATTTTTGGCCCCTTTAGTTCGGCTAAACTTTTGAGGCAAGTCTACAATTTTATTAGAGAAATTTTTCCTTTTAGGAGTTGCCTTGTCCTTCCTAAAAGACCTTGTCTTTTCTATCAACTTCATCTTTGCCCGGGACCCTGCTTTAAACAAATAGAAAAAAGGGATTATCAAGATTTTATAGAGCAAGTTGCTTCATTTTTAAAAGGAAGAAAAGAGAAAATAATTGATAAGTTAAAAAGTGAAATGAAAAGTGCTGCATTAAGACAAGATTTTGAAAAAGCCAAAATTTTAAGGGATAAAATATTTGCTCTTGAAAATATTGGTAAAAATTCTGGCAAAAAAATTAATCTTGATAGCCGGATAGAAGGCTATGATATTTCTGATCTTAGAGGGCAGGAAGCAGTAGGTTCAATGGTTGTTTTTGAAAAAGAAAAACCTGCGAAAAATGAATATCGCAAGTTTAAGATTAAAAGAGTCAAAGGGATAAATGACTGCCTGATGTTAGCTGAAATTATGAAAAGGAGATTAAAGCATCTCAAAATGCAAAAGAAAGATTATTGGCCAGAGCCAACATTGATAATAATTGATGGGGGGAGGGGACAGGTGAACGCAGTTTCTAAGGTCTTGAAGAAAAATAAATTAAAAATCCCCATTTTAGGGATTGCTAAAGGGAAAAAAAGAAAGAAAAATGAATTTATTTTTGGCGAAGAAGATGAATCTTTGAAGAAGCTGATAAAAACCAAGGCTAAACTTTTTTGTCAGATTAGAGATGAAGCCCATCGTTTTGCTTTAGGTTTTCATCATCAGCGAAGGAAAAAATCTTTATTAAACTAAAATTTTTCCGATTAAATCCCGGTGACCATTCAAAAAATCCCTTCCGGCTACTGATTTTTTCCCTTCTAATTGGACTTTTTTCAGAATTAAAATGTCTTTTGAACAGGCAACCGCCGGTTCTTTTTCTTTTTGGAAAAACAAGCCGGTTTTTTTGTTTTGACCAGTATCTAAAACCTCTGCCTCTAAAATTTTTAGAATTTTATTCCCCTTGTTTTTATCAGGTATTTTAGTGTAAGCGCTTGGCCAGGGATAAAAAGCGCGGACTTGCCTTTCTATTTCTTGGGCTGTCTTTTTAAAATCAATCAAACCATCTTCTTTTTTGATAATTTTAGTATAAGTTGTCCTTGTTTCATCTTGAGGAACAGGTTTTATTTCTCCTTTAAGCCACTTAGGAATTGTTTCAAATAACAAATCAGCACCCAAATAGGCCAACTCGTCTGATAATTCCAGATAATTTTGCTGTCGCCTTTGGCGACTCCCCGGAGGGGCCTTTTTAATTTTTAACTTTTGACTTGTTAAGATTGCTCCAGCATCCATTTTTTCAGTCATTAAAATAAGAGTGACACCAGTAAATTCATCGCCGTTTAAAATCGCGGCCTGGATTGGCGAAGGACCGCGATAAGAAGGCAAAAGCGAAGGATGGACATTAAGACAACCATATTTGGGAATCTCTAGAATTTCTTTAGGTAATATCTGGCCGTAGGCAGCCACAATAATTAAACTTGGGTTCAAATTTTCAATTTTCAATTTACAATTTTCAATTTTGTCAGTTTGTAAAACCGGAAGATTATATTTTTGGGCGATTGTTTTTACCGGGGGTGGAGTCAAAATTTGTTTTCTGCCAACTGGTTTATCTGGCTCGGTAATCACTAAAATTGGCTGGTATTCAATTTGACAAAGTTTTTCTAGAATAATGGCGGCAAAATCGGGTGTGCCGATGAAAATATAATCACTAATCATACAGATATTATCACTAATTATTACGAATGTTGATTATAGTTGCTAATTTAATGGACAAATATTCCATTAAAAGCCTTTATGCTTCCAG
>CAZSLY010000029.1:0-6355 GCA_964608045.1 uncultured Gammaproteobacteria bacterium
AATTTTAATTGAATATTCCGGGCCAAACACTAACAAACCTCAACATTTAGGACATCTGCGGAATAATTTTTTAGGCATGGCGATTGGCAATCTTTTGGAGAACGAAGGTTATGAAGTTGTCAGGGTCAATCTAGTTAATGACCGGGGAATTCATGTTGTCAAATCAATATTAGGTTATCTAAAGTGGGGTGAGGGAAAGACGCCTGAATCAGAAGGAAAAAAAGGAGATTTTTTTGTTGGTGAATTTTATGTTTTGTTTGAACAAAAAGCAAAAGAGAATCCAGAACTTTTAAATGAAGCACAGGAGTTATTAAAAAAATGGGAGAAGGGAGACGAAGAGGTCTTAGCTCTCTGGCGAAAAATGACTGATTGGGCGATTGAAGGATTAAAGAAAACCTATGAAAAAGTAGGTGCGGAGTTTGATAAGTGGTATTACGAGAGCGATTTTTATAAAGCAGGAAAAAAAATAATAGCTAAAGCGTTTAAAAAAGGCTACTGTTATAAGCGAGAAGATGGGGCGATTGAAATTGATTTAACTCAATTTAATTTAGATAAAAAAGTTCTTTTAAGAGCTGACGGCACTGGTGTTTACCTGACGCAGGATCTTGCTCTAGCTTGCCTCAAGCAAAAAGAATTCAAGCCCAAAAGAGCTCTCTATGTGGTTGCTTCCGAACAAGATGCTTATTTTAAATCTTTATTTAAAATTTTAGAGATTTTTGGTTTTAAATGGATAAAGAATTTTTATCATCTTAGCTATGGCATGGTTTTTTTGCCAGAAGGGAGAATGAAGTCCCGAGAAGGAAAAGTAATTGAAGCAGACGAGTTAATTGTCCTGATGGAGAAATTAGCCAAAGAAGAGATTCTTATTCGCGAAAAAGAAATTGCGCCTGATGAGCTTTCAAAAAGAGCTAAAGTTATTGCCTTAGCTGCTTTGAAATTTTATTTTCTGAAAGTCACTCCGCCGCAGCAGATGGTTTTCAATCCAGAAAAATCAATTTCTTTTGAGGGAGCGACTGGTCCATATCTGCTATACACTATTGCCAGGATTAAAAGTATTTTTAAAAAAGCAGAGCCGGAGAGATTAAAATTAGAACCTGACTTCGGTTTGTTAAAAGAAAAAGAAGAAAGAGAAATTATTGTTTTACTTTCTGATTTTGAAGAAAGGGTTGACAAAGCAGTTAATTTTTACAATCCCGCTTATTTAGCTGAATACCTTCTAAAATTAGCTCAGAAGTTTAATGAATTCTATCATCTTTATCCAGTGCTTAAAGCAGAAAATAGTTTGTCTCGTGCTCGTTTATCTTTGTCTCAGGCAGTTGCCCAAGCATTAAACAATGGAATGCGCTTGCTCGGCATTGAGACCGTGGAGAGAATGTGAATATTTAAACGGACCCGTCCCTTATTTCCTTAATAATTTATCAACTAATATTTATCAACTAATAACGAATCTCTACAAATATACGAATAAGTTTGTAAATCTGTTGATAATTTGTTTCATAATTTGTATATTCGTAAAGATTTGTACATTCGTTGATTATTTATTAAATGGACCTGTCCCTTATTTTATGAAAATTCTTTTGGTTTATCCAAAACATCCGGATACTTTCTGGAGCTTTAAGCACGCTCTAAAGTTTATCTCTAAAAAAGCAAGTTTTCCACCGTTGGGATTATTAACTGTGGCCGCAATGCTACCAAAAGAGTGGAGACTAAAGCTTGTGGATATGAATGTGGAGAAGCTAAGAGATAAAAATCTTAAATGGGCTGATTTCGTTTTTATTAGCGCTATATCTATTCAAAAAGCCTCGGCGAAAGAAATAATTAACAGATGCAAAAAATTAGGTGTTAAGATTGTTGCCGGTGGTCCTCTTTTTACTACCGGCCGGGAAGAGTTTAAGGACATAGATTATTTTGTGCTTAATGAAGCTGAGGTCACTCTTCCCTATTTTTTAGAAGACTTGAAAAATAATTGCCTCAAACGTATTTATACCTCTTCTGAATTACCAAACATAGAAAAGACGCCTATTCCTCTCTTTGAGCTTGTTAATATGAAAAAATACGCATCTATGAACATCCAATATTCTCGTGGCTGTCCTTTTAATTGTGAATTCTGCAATATCCCGGTGCTTTACGGGCATAAAGTACGTACAAAAAACAAAGGCCAAATACTATCCGAACTGGAAAGTCTATACTCTCAAGGCTGGAGAGGCGAAGTATTTTTTGTTGATGACAATTTTATAGGAAACAAAGAACGATTAAAAAAGGAAATTTTGCCTTCTCTAATCAAATGGTTGAAAGAAAAAAAATATCCCTTTTCTTTTAATACAGAAGCATCTATAAATCTTTCTGATGATGAGGAACTTATGCGATTGATGGTTAAGGCAGGATTTAAGGCGGTCTTCGTCGGGATTGAGACACCAAACGAGAAGAGCCTGGCCGAATGCAGTAAACTTCAGAACAAAAATCGTGATTTAATAGCCTGTGTGAAAAAAATCCAGAAATTTGGTTTAGAGGTGCAAGGGGGGTTTATCATCGGATTTGACAATGATCCTCCTTCAATTTTTGAAAGAATCATTGCCTTTATTCAAGAAAGTAGAATTGGCACGGCTATGGTAGGATTATTAAATGCTCCTCGCGGCACCAGACTCTACCAGCGCCTGGTAAAAGAGAATAGATTATTAAAGGATATCTCAGGTGATAACACAGACTTTTCAATTAACTTTATCCCTAAAATGAATTATAAGACGCTTATTAAGGGCTACACAATAATTGTCAATAAAATTTATTCTCCTAAGCACTACTATCAGCGAGTTAAAAGTTTTTTAAAAGAATATAAACCGTTACAAAAAAGAACGTTCAATTTTCGTTTTAGCCACCTTAAAGCACTTTTCAAATCTATGTTGTTTTTGGGTATAAAAGAAGAGGGAAGAAGTTATTACTGGAAACTTTTCTTCTGGTCTTTATTCAGACGTCCGCGACTTTTCCCAATGGCAATTACTTCTGCGATTTACGGATTTCATTTTCGGAAAGTTTTCGAAAATTATTCGAGATTATAAAAAGACAAAAAAAAGGGACAGGTCCATTTAATAAATAATCAACGAATGTACAAATCTTTACGAATATACAAATTATGAAACAAATTATCAACAGATTTACAAACTTATTCGTATATTTGTAGAGATTCGTTATTAGTTGATAAATATTAGTTGATAAATTATTAAAAAAATAAGGGACAGATCCATTTAATAAATAATCAACGAATGTACAAATCTTTACGAATATACAAATTATGAAACAAATTATCAGCAGAAGATTCACAAGTTTATTCGTATATTCGTATAAATTCGTTATTAGTTGATAAATCTAAAGGTGGATAAGTTACTTGACGAATTTTTTTATTCTTTTATAATTTCTCTAACCGCAGAAAACAGGTCCCTGCAAAATAAGGGGTTAAGTCTATGAAGAGCCTGTTGAGGTTAAAGATAGATCTGCGGTGGCAGATTTTTTAATTTATGGCCAAAACAAAAAAAGAAAAAGAAACAATTCTTAAAAAGTTAACTGAGGCAATAAAAAACGCGAAATTGGTTCTTTTTACTAATTATGTTGGTTTGCGAGTTAAAGAAACGGGTAAATTAAGGTGCTTACTTCAAGAAAAAGGCTGCCAGTATAAGGTGGTGAAAAAAACTTTGATTAAATTAGCTTTAGAAGAAGCTGGTCTTAAGGATTTTGAAATTGAAAAAATTGGAATGGCTAATGGTTTAGTCCTCGCTCAAGATGAGATAGAACCAATAAAAGCAATTTTTGAATTTAGCAAAGAAAATCCCCAGCTTGAAATTCAGGCCGGTTTGTTTGAGGGGAAATCTTTGAGTAAAGAGGAGATAGAATTTATCTCTAAGATTCCTTCAAGAGAGCAGCTTCTGTCTCAGGTTGTTTATGCTGTTAAATCTCCTTTAATCCGTTTACTTAATAGTTTGCAATTTAATCAAAGAAAGTTTGTTTATCTTTTATCATCAATTTACCCTGTTAAATAGCGGCTTGGCCGCTCCGCATTTGGCGGATTTAACAGGGTGAACCCTGTTAAATAAATTAATTTTTTATTTATGGCTGAAGAAAAATTTAAAGACTTAGTGGAAAAAATTTCTTCCCTTTCTGCTTTGGAATTAGCAGAACTAGTAAAAATTCTTGAGGGGAAACTCGGTGTCTCAGCTCAAATGCCAATGGCTGCGGCCGCGGGTCAAGAAGCAGCTCAAACAGCGCCGGCCGCTGAAGAAAAGACCTCGTTTAATATTGAATTAACCGAGGCCGGAGCGAACAAAATCAATGTTATTAGAGCGCTGCGCTCAGTAATTGAGATTGGTTTGAAAGACGCGAAAGATCTGGTTGACAAGGCACCCTCAATGATCAAAGAAGAGGTGGAAAAAGAGCAAGCAGAAGAGATGAAAAAGAAATTGGAAGAAGCCGGAGCAAAGGTTACTTTAAAGTAATTTCATAAATTTTTTGCCCTTCAACTATCCAGGCTTTGTTTTGTTTTTCATTTATCAAGAAGCTCTTGAGAATATTAAATTTTGGCGAAGAGATTTGTCTGACAATTACTCCATTTTTATCAAAAATTAGCAATCTACTTTGTTCAAGAAGATAGAGATTGTTAGTCTCAAGAGAAGTAAAGATTGAAATTAGATTTTTTTCACCTTCTCTGGATCCGCTGTCGCCTTCGGCGAAGGCGGATATTTCCGGCAGAATTTTTTCTAATTCAAAATTTTCTTTTTTACCAAGAAAAAATTTAGAAAGACCATCTTTATCAAGCACATAAATATCACCGTCAATGGCAAAAGAAAAAGCATTCTCAAGAGAAAAATTTTTTAGCCATTTCTCTTCTTTGCCAAAACCCCCAGGTATTTTAAAGTAGCGATAGATGTCTTTTTCTTCTAAAAGATAGAGTTTATTAGCGTAAATGATTAAATCTTTTAGCTCTTTGATTTCGTGTTTTTTTTCTATTTTTAAAGGTTTAAACTCTTGATTTAAAAGATTAAAAGAAGCAATTTCTCCTTTTTCATCGCTCAGGATTAAAGTATTTTTGTCAAAGACAAAAATTTGGGAAAGGCGACCGAGCTCTTTAACTTCTTTAAGTAAAGAAATTTTGCCGGTCTCTTTGCTGATTTCATAAAGATTATTATTTTTTTGGTCAAAAGTATAAAGATTTTTTTCGATTTCTGCAATTTCTTGAGGAATAAAAGTTTTGTCAAATAAGGATAAATCAACTAATAATTTTGGCTCTTCTAAAGAAGTTAATCCATAAAACTTTTTTAAATAATTAAAATAATTATTTTCTAAATTTTCAAATTTTTCTTTTTCTATTTTTTTTACTGCCAGTTCGTTTAAATTTTTTTCTATTTCAGAAAGCAGAGCATAAACTGAACTTTTATTTTGAGTCACTTCTATTTCTTTCTCTTTTTCTTCAATTAAAGCGATTTTCTGTTTGATTTCTTCTTCTGTCGTTTTGTTTTTTTCTCTTAAATTAAGAATTAAATTTTGACTGAAAAGAAGAAAGATAATTATTAAAACAACAATCAAAGTTTTTTGAGGATAACTAAACTTATGAAGCAGGGTTTTCCTTTCTTTAATGTCCGGTTTTTTAAAAACCGGAGAAACTTTCTCTTTTGAAAATTCAGCTAACAATTCTTTTAATGGTTTATTTTCAACGACAAGTTTGAGCTCTGGTCTAAATTTTTCTAGTTCTGCCGGTTCAGAAATTTTTTCAGTAGTAAATAAAAGTTTATTACCCACAAGGAGAACGCCGCTTGTTGAATAAATGAATTCTCTTTTTTCCTCTTCAAATTTTTGAGATAAATCTTTAAGCCCGGTTTTTTCCAAAAGATAGATAAAGATATTGCCCAAAGAGGAGAAAGAAACATTTTCTTCTTTAATTTGAAGAAGAGCTAAATTCATTTCTACTGTTTGAGGAACCTCTTTTTTGAGCCAGTCATTGACCGAGTTTAGCAAATCGTCAAACTTCATTAAAGGAGAGTTTTTTCTCAGGAATTCAACTAAACGCTCGTTTAATTCTTTTAAATCCTTCATTTTTCCCTTGTTTTTTAAGATTAACCCTGTTAAATAGCGGCTTTGCCTCTCCTCTGCCTTTGGCAAAGGATTTAACAGGGTAAATTGAGACAAGAGAATAAAGTGTTCATCTTCATGAATTTTAGAAAAACTTCCAGTTTGACGATTCTCGCCTTTAAAGGATTTTTGAAAAGAAAGATTGCTCATATAGTTAAATTGTATTTAAAAATAAACATTTGTTAAGGGGGGGTTGACTTAAAATTTGTCTTTTTGTATAATAACTTCATGTTGAAAAAAGAAA
>CAZSLY010000030.1:0-5937 GCA_964608045.1 uncultured Gammaproteobacteria bacterium
GAAAAAAAAAGAAAAATTATTACCATTGTCATTTTTCTCGGCGCGGTCGTGTTTTTCGGCTGGTTGCTATATTTTATTTTCTTCAGACCCAAACCGCCGGTAGAGGTCCCACCAGAAAAAGTACCGGAGGAAGAAGTAGCGCCCCCGCGTTTGCCAGTAACCAAAGAGGTTTGGGAAAGAATGACTTATGAGGAAAGAGCAAAATTAGGTTTGCCAACTGAAGAATGGCCGGAAGAAGTAAGACCGGAAGTGGTTGTTCCGCCAGCTGTGCCGGAAATTGACGAAGTGGCTCGCGGCGGCCGCACCTGGGTCAGTTTAGTTTCTGAAGAAAAAACAAAAGCTGCTTCTTTAAGCGCTGATGGCAGACGGAGCGCTTATTATAATGAAGAAGACGGTCATTTTTACCAGATTGATGAAATGGGCAATAAAACCCTGATGACGGACCAGGTTTTCTATAATGTTGACAAAATTTCTTGGGCGCCAACCAAAGATAAAGCAGTGATTGAATATCCTGATGGTTTTAAGACCGTTTATGATTTTAATACTAAAAAGCAGTATGTCCTGCCGAAAAATTGGGAAGATTTTTCTTTTAATCCTTCGGGCACGCAGCTTGCTTTTAAATCAACCAGTAAATATCCGGAAAACAGCTGGCTGGCTGTGGCAAATTTTGATGGCACTAGCGCTCAACCAATTGAGCATATGGGAAGAAATGCGGATAAAGTGATTGTCAGCTATTCGCCGAATTATCAGACCATTGCTTTTTCCCAAACTGGTGAGCCGCGAGGCATTTGGGAGCAAAGTATTTTATTAATTGGTCTGCATGGCGAGAATTTTAGGCCCTTAGTGGTTGATGGCCGCGGTTTTGAATCTCAATGGTCTCCCCGAGGCAATAAACTTGCTTATAGTGTTTACAGTTCGGATAATGATTTTAAACCGAGATTGTATCTGGTTAATGCCCAGGGAGAAGAAATTGGTTCGGAGAAAATTGATACTGGTTTAAACACCTGGTCTTCTAAATGTAATTTTAATCAAACCGGTCAAACTCTTTATTGCGCTGTGCCTGAGGATTTGCGGGAAGGCGCTGGTCTAGTTAAGGAATTGGGCGAAGGAGAGAAAGATGTTTTTTACAAGATTGATGCGGCTACTGGTCAGACATTCTTTTTAGCTGAAGGAGCGATGGGCGGTTATGAGGTTGAAAATTTATATCTCTCTGAAGATGAGAGCTTACTTTATTTCACTGAAAAAGGGACGGGAATTTTAAGATACATTAGATTAAAATAATTCAAAGTTGAAATTAGATTAGATTCTAACTTCTGACGCAATGTTTATGTCGATTTAATTCTTTCATCAGAGCGAGAGAAGCGATACTAATATACGAATTCATACTAATTATACTAATATTCGTATCATTAGCATCCATTAGTATATTGGCATCGATATCTATTCAGGAGGACAAAATTTGAGTAAAATTTGACAAGAATTTTGTGGTCGATGTTGTTGCCTTAGATTCTGGAATCAAACAGCTTTAATGGAATAGATTTCAATGATTAAAACTCAATTTTTTAAAAAAAGATTTCTTCTAGCAGAGGTGGCAATTATTGCTTTAATAGCGATTTTTTTATTTTTTTCTCTAAATGTTGTTTATGCTGAAGAAAAAAAGAGCAAAGAATTTGTCCCTAAGTCGCAGGTAAAAATTCCTGGACTTGAATTTACACCCGTGACTTTTACTGAAGAAGGAGAAGCTGAAGTTCCCTGGATTGGTCAGTATATTAGCGCTATTTACAAATGGAGCTTGACTGCCATTGCCATTGTGGCCGTGATAATGATTATGATTGGCGGCTTGATGTGGATGCTCGCTGGCGGCAATGAAACACGAATCAGTCAGGCAAAAAAAAGAATGCAGGATGCGGTCATTGGTCTACTCCTTCTTGTCTTTTTGCACACTATTTTATCTTTAATCAACCCTGATTTAGTTGTTTTCAAACCATTAGCCATTAAGGTGATTAAGGGAAAGGAATTGGCTTTACAAGAGGAAAATTTGGATAGAAAAGCTTACGGTTGTTTTTTTGAAAAATTTGGGAGGACGGAAGAGAAGGTAAAGAAACAATTAGTAAATGTTAACATTTTAGGGAAATCTTATCCGGTGCATAAAAAAGCAAAGGATGCTTTTGAAAAGGTAGCAGCGGCTATCAGTAGTAGCCCGGACTCGAATGTAAAAAATTATAAAATAACAGAGGAGGCTTCAGGAACTTTTAATTGGCGTTGTCAGATGACTCTGAAAAAAATTGAGCCTTCTCCAAAGCCACCGGAGTGCAAGGGGGGGAGTGCGATGAGTATACATTCTTGGGGCTTAGCCATTGATATAAATCCAAAAAGGAATCCGTTTGAGAAAAGGAAAGAAGGAAAAGCATGCACAAAAGACATTCCGGACGAGGTGATTAAAATTTTTAAAGACAATGGTTTTGAGTGGGGTGGAGAATTTTCGAGTTGTGATACAATGCATTTTCAGTGGCGTGGGGGGTCATCTTATTGCGGTGGAGATCTAAAAAAACAATTTTTTTGTGAGAAAGATGAGATACCAATGCCAGAATTTAGTCGTTGTGGAAAGGAACCTTATAAAAAATGTCAAGAATTATGCGGTAAGGAGAGTGTCCATTGTCAACTGCGTGGCGTTATAACTTGTTGCGTTTGTAAATAGTGAAATAAAATTGGGCAAAAGATGCTTGTATATCACCACTAATAAATTTATGTCGCTGAAGCCAAAAAAAATTTTTGTCTGCTCCAAATGCGAGGCCCAGTTTCCAAAATGGCTGGGTCAGTGTTCTGAGTGCGGGTCCTGGGGAACTTTGGTTGAAGAAACAATTACTGAAGGAAGAGGAGAAAAAATAGGGGTCAAGCCAGGAGAAGTGGTTGGATTTGAAAAAATAAAAAGCGAAGATTATCCGCGTTTGCAAACCGGCATTGAAGAATTGGATAGAGTTTTGGGTGGCGGCATTGTCCCCGGTTCTTTGATTCTTTTAGGCGGATATCCGGGTTGCGGCAAGTCAACTCTGGTCTCGCAGATTGCCGACAGAATTGTAAATTGTAAATTGAAAATTGAAAATTTTGTCTTGTATGTTTCCGGCGAGGAATCAGCCAGTCAAATTAAACTGCGTCTGGATCGTTTGAAAATCAAAGGAGAGAGGATTATTTTTTTAGGGGAAACTGATATTAATGTGATTGTCTCAACCATTGAAAAACACAAGCCAGGTTTGGTGATTATTGATTCTATTCAGACAATGTCTGATGCTCTTTTGCCAAGTACTCCCGGTTCAGTTAACCAGGTCAGACTCTGCGCTTCAAGGCTTTTAGAAGCCAGCAAGCGGCTTTCTATCCCCATTATCATTATTGGTCATATTACCAAAGAAGGTTTGGTGGCTGGGCCAAAAACTTTAGAGCATTTAGTTGATACAGTTCTTTATTTAGAGGGCGACCCCTATCATTACTTTAGAATTTTAAGAGCGGTTAAAAATCGTTTTGGCGCGACAAATGAGGTTGGTGTTTTTGAAATGAAAGAAAGCGGTCTTGAAGAAGTAAAAAATCCTTCGGAAATTTTTCTTTCCGGGAAAGAGAAAAATATTCCTGGTTCTGTGGTAACCCCGATTTTAAAAGGGACACGTCCATTTTTAGTTGAGGTTCAGGCCTTGGTGACCAAAACTTTTTACGGCTATCCCCAGCGCCGAACTCAGGGGATAGATTATAATCGTCTCCAGCTTTTAGTTGCGGTTTTAAGCTTGCGGGCCGGGCTGGGTTTGGGCAATTATGATATTCATTTAAATTTAGTCGGGGGGATGGAAACTGAAGAAACAGCTTCTGATTTAGCTGTTTGTCTGGCTATTGCTTCGGCTTTAAAGAATAAAGTGATTGGAAAGGAGACAGTTGCTTTTGGCGAAGTTGGTTTAGGGGGCGAGATAAGACCAGTCAGTTTCACTGAAGAAAGAATTAAAGAAGCGGTAAAATTAGGCTTTAAAAAAATAATTCTCCCGGTTTGTCGGGAAAAAGCGAGCGCTCCCGGAATAGAGCTCATTGAGGTTTCGAGCTTGACTCAAGCTTTAAGCTTTGGGGACAGTCCCCATTTTTGGTGCCCCTAAAACCCTTTATTAGTGTGGATTTTGTGACAAATTTTGAACTTTGGCATAATTTTGACCAATAAATCTTAAGAGCCCGGCTCTAAAGATCTCTAAAGACTCTACTCAAATAGATCGACAATCGCGTTTACAACTTTTTCTTTTTTTTGATAATCAATGTTATAACGGTGTAAAAATGGTTCTATGATAAGATGGACTATCTCGTGTTTTACTGTTTTGACAGTCTTAAACCCTTTCTCTTCTATGTGAATATTGATAAAAACATGGCGTGTTTTATAAAGATAGTGTCCGAGCGGTCCGTAATTTGAAACATGTACTAAAAATGGCTCCGTAATAGTTATACCAAAGAAACTTTCTAGCTTCTCAAAAAAGTTATTGTTTAAAGCCTTCCATTCTTTTTCTAATTTCTGTTTAAAAATTTCCAGTTGAGTAGGACTATATTCTTCTGCGACAGAAGTTTTTGGCAATGTAAAAATAATACCTTTTTTTTTCAAAAAGGCAAGACGTGACAAGACTAATTTGTTAACCAAAAATTTTTCTTCTTCAAGGGATGGAATGCTAAAAATAATTTTATTCATTATTTTAATTTTAAAATCCTCTCTCCAGTTTAGCAAAAAATTAAAACAAATGGGCGCTTCCCATATATCTCATTTTCCGTAAGAAGCGTTACTGTAAGATCTAATTTTTCTTTACGGCAATAAGATTCGCCGATTCCTTAGATGGATAACGCATTGCCCGCAGAAATAACTTCAGAGACGTTTTCCTATTTTTTAATGGTGGTAATCCGGGATCGTGAAAAGTAATGGTCTTCTTACTTAAGCCGGTGATAACAACAAGATGGGAAATATATCCTTTTGTTTTCTCTAATACATACGGATTAACAACACTTAAAAGAATATATCCCTTTTTAAATAATAACCGAATGTCGTGAAGCGTTGATGTTCTCATTTTAAGGATAACCTTTTTATTTTGTACCAATTTGCCAGCGAGCTTTTGTTCATTTTTTAAATCAGAAAATTTTTTTTGAGTTAAAAACATTTCTTCTGGCCAATTTTTTTTAAGGAAATTTTCACCATATTTAGAAAATTTTTTATAATCAAAGTCTTCTATATTAATTACCTCAAAACCATTTTTTACTAAAAATAAAAAAAATGCGCTGTGCCAAGTCCCTTTACTTTTTTTATGAGCAGATACTTTATCTAAGTAGGCAAAGCTATAATCCTTTTTAGGAAAATAAAATTTTAAAATTGATTTTAAACAGGCCTGGACGCAATGAGTGTCATCTTTTGTGTTTGGATAAAAAGGTATAGTTAACATATTTTAATTATAGTAAAAGGGCCCAGTAAGACAATAACTACCAGGCCCTTGTTTTAGGGCTTTATTTGCCCCTATCGCCGCCACGGATTCCTCCTCCACCGTTTTGACCGCCTGAACCTGCATTGCCAGAACCATGGCCGCCACTTCCTTTTTTGTTCATTTTAATCACCTCCTTTATTTTAAAAGATTTCGGGTCTATTATAAACTTTCCTTTCCCTATATAATAGTAGACGAAAAAGAGACAAAAAAGTAACCCCCTTTTTTATTCTAAAGAAACAATTTTATCTAAACCGTTTAGACTTAAGACGGAAATTTTTTCTTGGAAAAGAGGCAGAAATAAAGAAGCTGCTTCTTTTGTTTTTTTAATTAATTCTGTGTCGCGGAAAGAAGTTAATTTAAAGTTTCTCAAAAATCCTGATTGCTCTAAGCCGTAAATTTCCCCTGGCCCGCGCAAGGAAAGGTCTTTTTCCGCGAGCTCTAAGCTGTTTTTTGC
>CAZSLY010000031.1:0-5757 GCA_964608045.1 uncultured Gammaproteobacteria bacterium
GGCACACTCCTCACGAATAGTGAGGTCCGCCTTCGGCGGACTGGGCTATTCGCCAACCGTGTGCCGCCAATAAATTCTATGGCGAAATTGGTGCGGGGTCAACCCTCAGTCTTATTTCAATTCTCTCTATGTCTTCCGGAGCCTTTTTAACCCAAAATGGCCAAAGTTTTACTAAAACCCGGGTAATCTGAGGTTGGTTTTCTAAAAAAAGTTCGGCCTCGGCCAATGATTTTCCGCTTAGTCCTTTCTTTAAATTAGTCTGGTCAATATCTGAATAAATTTTAGCTTCCATATTTAAAGAGAGAGAAATTTTCCCTAATTTCAAATCGCTGGTTTCGGGAAGATAATTTATTTTTAGACTTTCTTGATGGAGCTGCTTATCTTCGGGAATTTGAGAGAGAATAAAATCTCTAGCGAAATTTTCAGCATCTTCAGATTTAAATACCAGGGCTTCTGATTTAGCTTTTATCTGAAAACTAAATTTTTCTAATTCCTCTTTTGGTTTGGCTAAAGAAAACGTTTCAATAATCTTCGAATCCAAAATCTCGTCTAATAAAATAAATTCCGGAGAGATTTTCTCCTTTAAGGCAACCCTGCAACTTTGAAGCGCTTTTTCTTCCAGGAGTTTTTGGGCCTGGTCTAAATCATCCTGGGTAACCTGAGGTACTTCTTCTCTAAGACCCCCGGTCATAGCTTGGAAAGATTTACCATAAAACTTGGTGTATCTAGCGGTTCCGGCAAAGCCCGGAATAGAAAAAGTAGAGGGGCCAATATTATACTCCGGACCTGGCTGGTCGGCTTTTACCTGAACGTCAAGATAACCAGAGACAAATTTCCCATTTTCATAATGACCCCCAGGAATAGTTATTCTAATTGGAGTTCTAAATAATTTTCCATCAGCTGAAACAAATCGAGTAGTAGCCAATAAAACTTGAGGGGAGGCAGAATAATCATTGTAAACTCGAATTATACCTTCAGCTTTCTTTTCTTTAAGGACAGTACCGGAAGATAAAAATTCTTCAGTAATAGTTTTTTCCGCCTCAAAAATTTTACCAGGAATAACCCCCGCCTTTACCCAAAGGGCGGGGTCAACATTCTCAGCTGTTTTGTCTATGGTCAATTTTATCTCAAAGGTCAAAACTTCGGATTCTGGCCAAATTTCTATTTCTGCCCCGCCCCACAAGTGGGGCGGGGAAAAGTAACAAAAAAGAAAAACTAAAATTAATGAAACGTAAAATAAACTCTTTTTTTTACCCCACCCCACTTTTTTGGACTTGCTAGTTTTAGCCTGAGTTATTTGTTTGGGTTTTTCTTCCTGAAAAGCGGTTGGGGGCTTTGGAGGTAAAATGTCAAATATCTTTTGAGTCATCTTTTATTATATCATCTATATTAAAATTGCTCTAATTCTTCTAACTCCCGAGCGAGAGCGAAGGGAATCAAAGAATATTCATTCTTTTCTATCTTCGCTAGCGCTTGATGTAAGAAGAATCCCACGGATTCTTCGCACTCCTGAACCGGAACTTTCTTCTTTGACGATTTTGAATTGACCCAGTTCCGAAGTTCTCCTGACGTGGGGGCCAGCGCAAATTTCTTTTGAAAAATTTCCCATCGAATAAACAGTAACAATGGGAGGATATTTTTCTCTAAAAAAAGCCAGGGTTCCTAATTTTATGGCTTTTTCATAAGTCATCTCCTCTTTTTTCACTTCCAAGTCTTCTTTTATTTTTTGATTAACTTTTTCTTCAACTTTTTTAATTTCTTTGTCGGTCATTTTTTGAGGGTGAGAAAAATCAAAACGAAGACGCTGGGGAGTAATATCTGAACCCATTTGTTTGACGTGCTCCCCCAAAACCTGACGCAAGGCAGAGTGTAAAAGATGAGTGGCGGTATGTAGTTTTACCGATTCATAACCAGTTTCTTCGCCCACTCCTCCAAATTTTTTTTCTGCTCCGGCTCTGGAAATCTCTTGATGTTTCTTTTGGGCTTCCAGAAAATCTTCTTTAGCTACTTTGAACCCCCTCTCTTTGGCTAATTCCTCGGTAAGCTCCAGGGGAAATCCATAACTCTGATAAAGATTAAATGCTTCATCTCCGCTAATAATTTTTAATTTTTCACTTTTAATTTTTAATTTGAGAAGTTTTTCAAACTGCGATAAGCCTTCGGTCAGTGTCTTTTCAAATTTTTCTTCCTCATTTTGGATAACCGTTAAAATATCGGTTTCTTGAGATTTAAGTTCGGGGTAAATATCTTTGTAAACTTCAATTACTCTTTGAGCCAAAGGAATCAAAAAGTTTT
The DNA here is from genome assembly GCA_964608045.1 of uncultured Gammaproteobacteria bacterium. Classification (GTDB taxonomy): domain Bacteria; phylum Patescibacteriota; class Patescibacteriia; order UBA2591; family CG2-30-36-38; genus CG2-30-36-38. The sequence goes on from CAZSLY010000031.1 coordinate 2,296, forward strand.
TCGGTAAATTCAAGAGCTTCCCGTATCTAATCGCTCTTCTCAAAACTCTTCTTAAAACATATCCTCTTTCAACATTTGAAGGAAAAATTTCTTCAGAAATTAAAAAAACTGCTCCCCGGATATGGTCAGCGATAATTCTAGAATTTTTTCTTTCTTCTTTGTATTTTTTATTACTAAACTTTTCAATTTCTTGAATAATTGGCCAGAAAAGATCGGTTTCATATCCTGAGTCTTTTTTTTGAAGTACGGCAACTAATCTTTCAAATCCAATTCCAGTATCCACATTTTTTTGAGGAAGGAGCTGGTAATTCCCTTTTTCGTCTTTAAAATACTCCATAAAGACCAGATTCCAGAGTTCAACAAAACGTTTACAATGAGAGCAATTAGGACCGCACTCAGGATTTCCGCAACCAAACTCTTTCCCTCTATCATAATGAATTTCTGAATTAGGCCCGCAAGGACCTGTTTTTCCGGTCGGTCCCCAAAAATTATCTTCCAAGCCAAATTCTTTTATTCTTTCTTCAGGAATTCCAACTTCTTTCCAAATTTTTTTTGACTCTTTGTCTTCAGGTATATTTTTCTCTCCTTTAAAAATAGTAATCCAAAACCTATCCCTATCTAAACCTAAAGTATTGACAAAGAATTCCAAAGCATATTTTATTGCTCCCTTTTTAAAATAGCCGGCTTTGGAATCCTGGCCAATTGACCAATTTCCCAACATTTCAAAAAAAGTATGATGGACATCGTCGCCCACTTCGTCAATGTCTAGAGCTCTAAAGCATTTTTGACAGGAAGCCAAATGTCGGGTTCCAAAATCTTGAATGGGTTTTTTTTCTCCAGTCAGATATAAAACAAATTGCTGCATTCCAGCCGAAGTTAAAAGAACGCTGGGGTCAGATGGAATGAGTGAAGAGGAAAGCACTATTTTGTGTCCTCTCTTTTCAAAAAAATCTAAAAAACCTTTTCGAAGACTTGAAGAGACCATATCTAATTTAATTATACCAAAAATTTAGAAACTGAAAATTATTTAATTATTCCGCCGCCCAAAACCTCTTGACCTCGACCCCATACCATCGCCTTCGGCGAGCTACGGGGCAAGTAAAATACCACTGATTGGCCGGGAGTGATTGCTCTTTGAGGCCTGCTAAATTCTACTAAAATTAGATTTTGTTTCTTGCTTCCTGTCTCCTGCTTCCTGATAGTGGCTGAATTAGCCGGGTGTAAATATCTAATTTTAGCTTTAATTTTTAAGGGTAGCTTTGGCTTTTTTTTTGAAACCCAGTTTACTTTTTCAGCAACTAATTCTTTTTTATATAAGTCTTTTTCATTGTCGGTAACAATCAAAGTATTATTTTTAAAATCTGATTTCAAAACATAATACGGAAGAGCGCCGGGAACCTCGATTTCTTTTCTCTGGCCAATGGTATACAAAGGTAAACCTTGATGCTGGCCAATTCTTTTTCCCGAGGTATTTAAAATTGGCCCTGGCTTTAATTTCAAATATTTTTTAAAAAAATCTTGGTATCTACCTTTAAGAAAACAAATATCTCTTGATTCCGGCCTGACCAAATTAGCTATTTCAAAATCTTTAGCTAATTTCTTTACTTTTGCTTTAGTATAATTTCCAACAGGAAATAAAATTTTTTTAAGCTGCGACTGCTTTAAATTATACAAAAAATAACTTTGGTCCTTCTTTCTGTCTTTTGCTGTTAATAATTTTGCATTTTTAATTCGGGCATAATGGCCGGCAGCAACGAAATCTGCGCCCAAGGCTAAGGCTTTTTTAAAAAAGAATCCAAATTTTATTTCTTTATTACACTTAATGCAGGGGTTGGGTGTTCTACCTTTTTGATATTCTTTCAAAAAATAATCAACGATTTTTTTCTTAAATTCTTTAGAGAAATCAAAAACTAAAAAAGGAATGCCGAGTTTTAAGGTAATTTTTTTTACAGTTTTTTGAGCTGCATCACTAAAGTTTTTTTCTGGCCAAAGTTGCATCAAGCAACCAATAACATCAAAGCCCTGCTTCTTTAGCAGGGCAGCAGCGACCGCAGAATCAACTCCTCCAGACATCGCACAAATGACCTTAGGCATAACGATCAGCAACGGTTGAAGCGACAAACGATTCTGGTTTTATTTTTGGCTCAAAACCATTTCCCCGGATAAGACCAGTCACCTCTTTTATCATATCTTTGGTCTGGCCATTTTCTCCAACATCAGCATGAATATAACGGAATTGATAATGAAAAGAGGCAGCTTTTAGTTTACTCTCGACATTCTCTCTTAAGAATAAAGCTAGTTCGCAAGACAATAAAACTTCTTCTAAAATTCTTGTCTTCCAATTATAAAATTTTCGATTCTTGTACCCGATTTTTTTAAGGAAAAATCTCCCGCCTTCTCCTTTTCGTAAAATAACCACTGCCACCGGGAAATGGGGTTCTTCGCCTGAAGAGGAATCACATCCAACAATAATGTCATAAAATTCCTCCGGTTTATCGCTCATATAACCCAAAATCTCTTCAATCACTTGAGATGTCTTCAAATTTCCCCGGGTTGGATTGTAAAATTGGCCTTCCGAAAAATGTTCCATAATTAACCAATGCTAACAAAAATTTCTAAAAAGGTCAATTCTTGCTAATATTTTTAACAATCTTAATAAATTCTTGAGGGTTTAAAGAAGCTCCGCCAATTAAGAGTCCCTGAAATTTAGCTTTTTTAATAAAGTCTCTGGCGTTTTGAGAATTAACGCTGCCTCCATATAATAAAACATTTTTGTTCAGAATTTTTCTGAACAGGGAATTCATTTTTTTAGCTTTTTCTATGCTGCAGGGTTTTCCGGTTCCAATCGCCCAGGCCGGTTCATAAGCTAAGATTATTTTTTTTAATTCATTTTTTGAAATTCCTCTTATATCTTTTTTAACCATAGAAACCTTTTCAATGCATAAAATTGGTCTTAAACCAATTTTTAAGGCTGCTTTTAATTTTTTATTGACCATTTTATCAGTTTCCTTAAAATTTCTCCGCCTTTCTGAATGGCCAATAATTACATACTGACAACCAAGATTCTTTAACATCAGCGGCGAAACTTCGCCGGTAAAAGCCCCTTTTTCTTCCCAAAATACATCCTGTCCACCAAGCTTTACTCCCGATTGGGAAGCCATCCCGACCATAGGAAGATAGGGAAATGGTGGGCAAATTACCACTTCAACGTTTTTAAAATTTTTAACCCCTTTTTCTACATAATTAAAAAGCCTTTTAGCTTCAGCTAAACTAGTTGGATTACACTTCCAGTTAGCGACAATTAACGGTTTCATTGACTTCGCAAATAGGCTGCGGCTTTTTCTGGCTCAATGGTTGAAATTTCAATCATTGTCCCCATTTCAAATCCGGCCCAAGTAGCTGTCTTCGGTAAAATTGTCCAATGCCAATGATAAAAATCATAATTTTTACCATCGCAAGGGG
>CAZSLY010000032.1:0-5678 GCA_964608045.1 uncultured Gammaproteobacteria bacterium
CATAAATTTTTATTTCTTCAATTTGTTTCTAAATAAAAAGTCGTCTCTTTTAGCTTTTTTGTGAGCTGATTTACTACTATCTCCCCTTTCTCTATATCTAATTTCTTGTAATTCGTGAAAAAGAATTTTATCAGTAACATTTTTAAGCTTTTCGGAAATCCAAATTTCATTTAAGGGTATCTTTAATTTTATGGCCGCCCTGGGTCTAATTTTTTTTCCTTTGTACTCAACATAATAACAGGCCAAATGTTCACCTATTATTTCCGGTGGTACATAACGTACACGATATCTTAATTGTTCAAATCCTGACTTTTCTAAAATTTCTTCAGGATTTAACTTCATAATTTTTCTCCAGCCTAAATGTTTATATTTCTTTAAAAAAGATTTTACAATTTGATATCCTATTGAGTATCCTGTCCAAAGCGGATACTTCTTGTTTTCAAAAAATACTTGACAGTGTATTTTATAACTTTTTAAACTTAATAAATTTTTAATCTTTTCAAAAAACTCTTTACTTTCTTTCAAGGATAAGGCTTTTGCCCACGGAGACAATTTCCCTTGACAAAACTCTTCGGTAAAATTGTCAGCCAATCCTTCAAAAATAAGAGAATCAATAAGCGCCCACTTCTTAGGAGGAAGAGAAACGATTGAATGATTAAATTCGTGATAGATTACTTTTTCTAAAGCATTTTTCCAGCCGCTTGTCGGATTAAGATCAATTAAAATATTGCTTTTGCCCGGGCAAAAGCCTCCTATTCCCTGCATTCTTCTTTTTTTAAAGGTATTAAAAGAAGGAAAAACAAAAATTCTTGTGGGTTTAAGGGGAAAAATTTTATAACATTTCTTGATTGATCTTTCAATAATTTTCAAAATTATTTTTTTATTAAAATTTATTTTAGGAATTTTTTTAATTTTACCCGAACCAAATACAGATAGAATAAGATGTTTCTTCAATCTCTTTTTAGTCCTAAAACCAGCGTAACCTATTTTAAAACGCGGAATATCTTTTATTAAATCACCTACAAATTTATTTTTACTTAAAATTGAATTATTATAATCCAAGCAAAAATAAACATAAGCGATAACTCCTATGTTTTTAATTTTAATTTTCTCTATTTGCATTTTATTAATTCCTGAAATATATCTAAAATCTTAATTTGTATTTCTTTTCAATTCAGCTATTCCTTTTTCTATGCTAATTTCAGGAGTCCAGCCCGAAAGCTTTTTGGTTAAACTAATATAGTAGTCCAATTTTATCTGCGATCTCTTCCTTTAATTTTGGAATAATTCTCCTATAGGGCTGAGGGAGAAATTTAGCCAAATCAGCATTTAATTTTTTAGGAGGATAGTTTTTAATTTTTTTAAGAAACAATTTTTTATCAAATTTCAAACCATTTTGCTTCAATTTTTGTTCTAAAACTTTTTTATCTAAGGGGACCCCTTCTGAAAAAAGATACCAAAGGTCAAAAATATCTCTTCCTTTTCCTCTGCTCAAAAATGCTCTAATTTTCTCAGTCAAAATTTCTTTTTTGTCTAAAAATAAAATCAGGGCAGGGAAAAAAAGTGGAAATTTAGTCTCAATTTTTGCCGCTGACGATCTTAAAATCGGATTCTCAAATGAAAGGTCAATCCTGATATTTAACGGATATTTCAATTCTTCTCCTAAATATTTTATTCTATATCTTAAAGATCTCTTTCCGGAATAAACAAAAATTAGCTGAAGAGGTGAAATTTCCTTCTCTATATTCTTAACAATCTTTTTGATTAATTTTCTAATACTGGATCTTTTTAATGAAGTAGAAAAATCCAAGTCCTCAGAAAAGCGAGGTGAGTGATACAAAAAATGGAGGCAGGTTCCACCCTTAAAATAAATTTTTTCTGACTCTTTTTCCCGATAGAGATAACTTAAAAAAAGTACTTGTAAATATTCTCGGAAAATGGTTATTTTGTCAATCCCAAATTCTAAAGAGAGATTTTCTAATTCTTTTTGGCTAATCATATATTTATTTTGGTCAAGAAACTATCTAATTGTTTACTTTTAGCTGTTTTAACAAACTTAAATAACAATTTTTTATTTATTTTTCTTAAATTAAAATCGTCTTTTTTAAAATTCCTTAATCCTTTGGCAGCGAAATAGAGATAATCAAACAGAGCTTTTTCTGGCAAGGCAATTAAAAATTTATCTTTTTTTTCATAACCTAAAAATAAATCTCTTTTTATATGAAAATAAGCAAATTCCTTATTTAAGCTCTCAATTCTTTTTGTTTTTTTTAGAGTAATTGAAGTAATTTGATAGGGAAATTGATCAATAATTTCATAGAGAGAGAGCGCTGACTCTAAAGAGACGTATGAAGGAAAATAAAGAAAATTAGCAATTTGAAAATCGTTATAAGGCAACAAAGAAAAAAGATATCTTTTTTTAGCTAATCTTTTTAATATGCCCTTTTTAGTTAATCTCTTAATGATTTTATAAACGGTGTTGTCTTTTTTAATTGAAAAAAAATTCTTAAAATCAGAAATAGTAAACAAACTCAATTCTTTTGAGTTTAATTTTTTAATGATTTCCATCTGAGATAACCTTTCCATAATCAGTATAATTTTATACCAATTAAGTAATCCTGTCAACAGCTCGTACTTGACGGGCGCCTCTGTTACACTTTTTTGATTTTTCCAAAATTTCTCTAGAATTTAACTTCATAATTTTTTTCCAACCGCTAGCCGGATTAAAACCAACTAAAATATTACCTTTGTCCGGGCAAAAGCCTCCTCTTTCCTGCATTTTTCTTTTTATTAAAAGGGACACGTCCATTTTTCTCCATTTTTAAAATTATTAAAGTCTTTTTATCCAAACTTTGGATAACAACATTTTTTGTATTTCATTGGTTTGCCGGTTTGAGGATTAATTTTGCCGCAAGGGCAGGGGTCGTTGCGGCCGATTTTTTTGGCAATTAATGGACCGCGGCCAGAAGTTTTTTCCGGACCAGAAAACCACATTTTTTGGGAAGGTCTTTTTAGCGCTTCTGGTTTTGACGTTTCTCTTCTCAAATTAGCAATTTTATAAAGATTATAAACTACCTGCTTTCTGATTAAAGCTTGAAGCTGGCTAAATTTTATTTTTGCTTCTCTTTTATACTCAACCAAAGGATCATGCTGGCCATAGGCTCTCAAACCAATGCCTTTTTGAAGATTTGATAAAACACTCAAATAGTCAGTCCAATAAAAATCAAGGGTTCTTAGAATTAGAGCTTTTTCGTATTGAAATAAAAATTCCTCAACTGGAAGACCAATTTCTCTTTCTTTGGTTTTTAAAATCTCTTTTAGGTTTTCGTAGTTTTTTTTCGCCTGCTTCAGAAAATAATCAAAAATTTCTGTTTGGGTTTTCTCTTTTAAATCCTCATTTTCTAAAGGAAAAATATTTTTAACTCTTAAAACTGCTTCTTCAGCAGGTAAATTACTTAATTCTTTTAATTCTTCTTCAATCCGGCTAAAAATTTCCTTTTCTAATTCTTCTTTTGACTCTTCTAAAGTTCCGTCTCTGAGACGATAAATTTTTTCTCTTTGTTTATTCAAAACATCGTCATATTCTAAAAGATGTTTTCTTAAATCAAAATTATAACCTTCAACTCTTTCCTGAGCTTTAGCCACCGCGCTCGTGACCATTTTACTCTCAATTGGTACTTCTTCGGGAATTTTAAAGCCCTGCATTAGAAAAGAAATGCTCCTGCCAAAAATTCTCATTAGGTCATCCTCTAAGGAAATAAAAAACCTTGAAATACCCTTATCTCCTTGACGGCCAGAACGACCGCGAAGCTGATTGTCAATCCGACGCGCTTCATGCCGCTCTGTGCCTAAAACATAAAGTCCTTCTAATTCTTTAATTTTTTCTTGTTCTTTCTCATCCGGCGGATTGCCGCCTAAAATAATATCAACTCCCCGACCAGCCATATTCGTGGCAATGGTTACGGCTTTAAGTTTACCAGCCTGAGCAATCACCTGGGCTTCTTTTTCGTGCTGTTTAGCATTTAAAACTTGATGAGGAACTCCTTCTCTTCTTAAAAGCTCAGAAAAAAATTCATTTTTTTCAACTGAACGGGTGCCAACTAAAACCGGCTGTCCTTTTTCAAAGCATCTTTTTATCTCTTCAATAATTGCCTGATTCTTCGCTTTTTCTGTCCGATAAATCAAATCAGAAAAATCTTCTCTAATCATCGGTTTGTTAGTCGGAACAACTACCACCTCTAAATTGTAAATCTTGCGAAATTCTTCGGCCTCAGTCACAGCCGTGCCGGTCATCCCGGCCAATTTTTCATAAAGACGGAAATAATTTTGAAAAGTTATGGTTGCTAAAGTTTTTGATTCTTCTTTAACTTTTAAGTTTTCTTTTGCTTCAAGCGCTTGATGAAGACCTTCAGAATAGCGCCGACCGTGCATCAGACGGCCGGTAAATTCATCAACGATAATCAATTCTCCTTCTTTGACAATATATTCTTTGTCTTTTTGAAAAAGTCTACTATCAGCCAGCAAAGCAGCTTCAATATGGTTAATCAATTTGACATTATTCGTTTGCCAAGGATCTTCGCCTAACCATTGACTCAATTTTTTTTGTCCGACCTGAGTCAAATAAACAGCGCGCATTTTCTCGTCAATTACATAATCTCCTTTTTCTTCTCCTTCTTTGGTTTTTTCTCCTTCGGTTAAATTTTTGACTAAACGGTCAAGTTGGTAATATAAATCAGCTGCTTCCTCATAAGGCGAGGAGATGATTAAAGGAGTACGCGCTTCGTCAATTAAGATATTATCTATTTCGTCAATAATCGCGTAAGCAAAACCTCTTTGTGCTTTTTCTTTTTTATCTAAAACCAGGTGATCTCTCAAATAATCAAAGCCAAATTCGTTATTGGTGCCGTAAGTGATATCAGCCTGGTAGGCTTTCTCCCGAGAAACTGGCCGCAAAAAACTTTGGACAACCTTAAATCCACCAAGCAGGTCTCTTTCTTTGTCTTTTTCTTCTGCTTCTTTCATTCCAGCAGTAGAATCAAGTTCAGCACGGGACTCCGCAATAAAGCCCGGGTCATAAATGAAAGCCTGATCATGAGTCAAACAACCAATTGATAAACCTAAGGCATAATAAATCTGGCCCATCCAAACTGTGTCCCGTTGGGCTAAATAATCATTGACCGTGATAATATGAACTCCTTGACCTAAAAGGGCGTTTAAATAAGCAGGCAAAGTAGCGGCTAAAGTTTTGCCTTCACCTGTTTTCATTTCCGCGATTTTTCCCTGATGAAGAACAACCCCGCCTAAAAGCTGAACATCAAAATGCCTCTGGCCTAAAGTTTTTTTCGCTGCCTCTCTGACTAAAGCAAAGGCCTCAGGCAAAAGATGATCAAGGGTTTTTCCCTGACTTAAACGTTTTTTAAACTCTTCTGTTTTTTTCGGCAAATCACTTTTAGGAATTTCTTCAAATTTTTTCTCTAGCTCATTTATTTTTTCAATTAGAGGCGCTAATTTTTTTGTTTCTTTTTCATTCGGATCGCCGAAAATTTTAGTTAAAAAAGACATAATTAATCAACTAATAACAAATCTATTACGAATATACAAATTAAATTCCAAATTACAAGCACCAAATTCCAAACAATATCAAAATTCTAAATTCCAAATTCTAAACACGTTTTGAA
>CAZSLY010000033.1:0-5670 GCA_964608045.1 uncultured Gammaproteobacteria bacterium
AATATCATCTTGACTGATTTAGATAAAAAGATAAAATAAAAAAATGGCAGAAAAAATTAATCTAAAAGCTCCTCTACGTCCTGGCGACGTGGTTGAAGGCATAGTGATTAGCCTTGAGAAAGATGGTATTTATTTAGACCTTGAAGGTGTTTTTACTGGAGTAATTAGAGGCCCGGAGCTAGTTGATGAAACCGGCGAATTAAAAAACTTGAAAAAAGGAGATAAAATTGAAGCCACAGTGGTTGACCCTGAAAATGAAAAAGGTTTAATTGAGCTTTCAGTTCGTTACGCCAGTCATAAAAAAGCCTACAAAAATTTTCAAAAAATCTTTGAAGCAGGAAAGCCCATTAAGGTTAAAGTGATTGACGCTAACAAAGGAGGCCTGATTGTCAAGTATAAAAATTTCCAGGGCTTTTTACCGGTCTCCCAACTTTTACCTCAACATTATCCAAAAGTTGAGGAAGGCGATAAAACTAAAATTTTAAGCAAGCTCAGAATTTTTATTGACCAAGAGCTGCTCGTAAAAATTATTAGCCCTGAAGAAGAAAAAATTATTTTCTCAGAAAAACAAACACGAGCTGAATATAAAACCAAAACTAAACACAAAAAAGGAGATGTTGTTAGCGCAAAAATTACTGGTTTGGCTGATTTCGGCGCTTTTGTGACTTTTAATGATGGCGGTGAGGGATTAATTCATATCTCTGAACTAGCCTGGAAAAGAATTGAAAGACCGGAGGAAGTAGTAAAAATTGGCGACGTTGTTAAAGCAAAAATTGTTGATTTTACTAAAGATCAAAAAGCAGCTTTATCACTTAAACAACTTGAGGAAGACCCTTGGGAAAAAGCAAACAAAAAATATAAGGATGGCGATATTGTCAAAGGAAAAATTTTAAGAATCAATCCTTTCGGTCTTTTTGTCTCGTTAGATGAAAGTATTCATGGCCTGGCCCATATCTCAGAGCTAAATCTTAAAGAAGGAGAAAAAATTGAAGAAAAATTTAAAGTCGGAGAAGAAAAAAATTTTAAAATCATTTCTTTAGAGCCTGAAGATCATCGGCTTTCTTTGGCTCCAGCAGAATAAATTATGAAAAACCTAATTAAAAATTTTTTACTTTTTCTCCTTATTTTTTTGATTATCTCCGGTGTTTTTAGCCTTTTTGTCTCGCCGATTAGTCCAACCAAAGAAATCAGTTTGGATGAATTTGTCTTGTTAGTTAAAAATGAAGAGATTGAAAAATTAACGGTGGGAAGGAATAAGTTTAATCTCGCGCTTCAAGATGGCTCTCAACGTTTTGTTTTTAAAGAGGAAAACGAGACCTTAGGAGAAATTATCAAAAACTACAATCTACCCGGGGAAAAAATTGAAAAAATAAAAATTAAAGTTAAGCCGGCAAGCGGTGGATTGCTTATGAATCTTTTGCCAATTTTGATTGCCGGACTTTTGATGTTGGCCTTTTTTATTTTCTTAAATCGCCAACTTCAAAAAAGCGGCGCTCAGGCGATAAAATTTGGTGAGAGCGGAATCAGAGAAACTAAACCTGAAGACCAGAAAAATAAAATTACTTTTGCCGACGTGGCTGGAGTTAAAGAAGCAAAAGAAGAACTAAAAGAAGTGGTTGATTTTTTAAAAAATCCGGGGAAATTTACCAAGCTTGGCGCTAAAATCCCTAAAGGAATTTTACTTTTAGGCGCGCCTGGCACCGGAAAAACTTTATTGGCCAAAGCAACAAGCGGCGAAGCTAATGTCTCCTTTTTCCATATTTCCGGCTCTGAGTTTGTGGAACTTTTTGTCGGGATTGGAGCGGCCCGCACCCGTGATGCCTTCCGAAAAGCAAAAAAAAGCGTGCCTTCAATTTTATTTATTGATGAAATTGATGCGATTGGCAGGGTAAGAGGAGGGGGTATCGGCGGCTCTCATGATGAAAGAGAACAAACCTTAAATCAAATTTTAGTGGAAATGGACGGCTTTGAGCCAAATATCGGCCTGATCATCCTCGCGGCCACCAACCGGCCTGATATCTTGGATCCAGCCCTGCTGCGACCGGGCAGGTTTGACAGAAAAATAATTCTTGATATGCCTGATGTTAAAGACCGGGAAGAAATTTTAAAAATCCACAGCCGCAGCAAACCTTTGGCTAAAGATGTAAAACTGGAAGAAATCGCTCAAAGAACTCCTGGGTTTTCCGGAGCTGATTTAGCCAATTTAATGAATGAAGCAGCAATTGTAGCGGCCAGACATAATAAAACTTCAATTAATCAAGAGGAATTGCTTGAAAGTATTGAAAAGGTTCTTTTGGGTCCGGAAAGAAAAAGTTTTATTCTTTCAAAAAAAGAGAAAAAAATTGTTGCTTTTCATGAAAGCGGGCATGCGGTGGTCACTTATTTTTTGCCAAGCTGCGGTCCGGTGAGAAAAATTTCAATTATTGCCAGAGGCAGAGCTGCTGGTTATACTTTAAAAACACCGGAAAAAGATCAATTCCTCTTTACTAAATCAGAAATTTTAGAAAATATTAGTTCTTTTTTAGGCGGTTATGCAGCAGAAAAAATTTTCTTTAATGAAGTTTCCAATGGCGCGGCTGAAGATTTAAAAGAAGCAACTGGTATTGCCAGGAAAGTAGTCACTAAATATGGAATGAGCGGTTTGGGCCCAAGAACTTTTGGCAAAGAAGAATCTTTAATTTTTTTAAGTAAAGAACTTACCGAGGAGAGAGACTACTCTGAAAAAACCGCGCAAATGATTGACAAAGAGGTGGCTAAAATTATTGATTTCTGCTATAATCAAGCTGAGGGTCTGATTAAGAAAAACAAGAAAAAAGTTGAAAAAATTGCCCAATATTTAATTGAAAAAGAAACAATCGAAAAAGAAGAATTTGAAAAATATGTTAAAGAAAATTTTTAAAGAAGCTTTCTTTTTAGTTTGGAAAAATCCTCTCTTATGGATTTTTGGCTTTTTTGCTGGTTTTTTAACAAATAATGAAATCCTGGTTTTATTTCTCCAATCAGAAAAAATTACCAAAGGGAGTAGTTTACCGATTAATCTATCTCTTTTAAAGGGAAGTTATCTGGAAGTTTCAAAAATTATAGAACAGCTTTTTTTTACACCGACAAGTCTGCTAATTTTTCTTTTATTTATCTTTTTAGGATTATTCTTTTTTTTCTTTGTTTCTCTTTCTCAAGGGGTATTAATTAAAAATACAAAAGATAAAGAAAAATCTTTTAAAAAATTATTTTCTGGTACCGGTGATTTTTCTTTTAAAATTTTCTTTTTAAATTTATTGGTTTTAATTTTTATTTCATTAATGACTTATCTTTTCATTTTTAAACTTTTTCTTTTTAAAAATCAATTCCTTCCTTTTGTTAGTTTGTTAATTATTTTTTTAATCGTTTTTTTTCTTTCTTTTATTGTCCGGTACACCATCTGTTTTCTCTGTTTAGAAAATAAGCCGCTTTTTTCTTCTTTAAATGAAGGTTTCAAGTTTTTCTTTAAAAATATCTTAATTTCAGTTATTGTTTCTTTGTTTATCTTTTTATTTCATTTTTTTACAGGATTTTTATCTCTTTTGATTGGTACCGGCACTTTTTATTCTTTATCGGTCCTAATTCAGTTTTTAGATTATCTTCATTTAAATAATTTAATTTGGTTTTTTACTTTAAGCAGTATTGTAATTTCTGCTTTTATTTTTATAGTTCTTTATTCAATTTTTATTGCCTGGCAGTATTCTGTTTGGGCCCTGCTTTTTTTGAAGATAAAAAGTGGAAAAAATGAAGAAAAATAATCTTTTAAAATCTTTTCTAAAGTTTTCCTAAAAAATTTTTCAATTTATTCTCATTTTTTCCACTAAAAGAAAATTAAAAAAGATAAATAATCTTTATTTTTTAAAAAGTTTTCCTCTTTTCCCCTTCTTTACTAATCTTATTGATTTAATATAATATAATAATAATAAGATAAACTATGAAATTAACTTGTCTACAAGAAAAATTAAACTATCTTTTATCTTTAGTGGCGAAAATTGCTTCTTCTCGGTCAAGCTTGCCTATTTTAAATAATGTTTTGTTAACCACAGAAGAAAACTTTTTAAAAATAAGTGCGACTAATTTAGAAATTGCAATTGAAGGCAAATTAAGGGCTAAAATAGAAAAACAAGGGAAAATTACAATTCCTGCTCAAATTTTAAACAATTATATTAATTCTTTAGAAAAAGAGCCAATTAGTTTAGAAGTTAAAGAAAACGAGCTTTTAATTAAAACTAAAAATCAAAGAGCAAAAATTAAAGGAATTAGCTCTGAAGAATTTCCAATTATTCCCCAGCCAGAAAAAAAAGAAAAAATTGTTTTAAAAGCAACTGATTTTAAAAAAGCTTTAAAACAGGTTCTTTTTGCAATTTCCGAGAAAGAAACAAGAATAGAAATTAGCGGCGCTTTATTCTTTTTTAAAGACAACGATTTAATTTTAATTGGAACTGATAGTTATCGTTTAATAGAGAAGACAATAAAAATTAAAGAAAAAGACTACGGGGGGGGAAATTTAATCATTCCTAAAAAAGCATTAGATGAAGTAGTAAGAATTATTGACGACGAAGAAAAAGATAAAGAAATTTTAATTTATCCCTCTTCAAATCAAATCCTTTTTTCTTATAACGAAATTGAACTTTCTTCCCAAATTATCAACGTTGATTTTCCAAATTATAAAGAAATAATCCCGACGAAGTTCAGGACAAAAATTATTTTTGAGAGAGAAAACTTTTTAAGGGTAATTAAAACCTGCAGCCTTTTTACTAAATCAGGAATTAATGATTTAAAAATCAAATTTTTACCAAAAGAAGAAAAAATTATTGTTTCTTCTTTAAACACTCAAATTGGTGAAAACGAGGCAGAACTAAAAGTTGAGGCCTCAGGAGAAAACAACGAAGTTTCTTTTAATTATCAATATCTTCTAGAAGGGCTTTTAAATTTAGGTAACGATGAATATTCTTTAGAAATTATTGACAATAATTTGCCCGGCGTGATGAGGTCGCCGACTGATCCTTCTTTTATCTATTTAATTATGCCCATAAAATCAGGAGAATAACTAAAGGTCGATAACTTATTTAACTTTTAAATTATTTTTTTATGAACAAAAAAGAATTAATAGAAAAATTAGCTGAAGAAGCAAAAGATGAAATTAAAACCAAAGCAGAGGCAGGCAGAATAGTTGATAAAATTCTTGAAATTGTTGTTAATAATCTTAAAAAAGGAGAGAAAATAAATATCGCTGGTTTTGGCGTTTTTCAAGTTAAAGACAGAAAGGCAAGAATGGGAATTAATCCAAAGACCCAAGAAAAAATTCAAATCCCTGCCAAGAAAGCAGTTAAATTTAGAGCCTTAAAAGAATTAAAAAAAGCTGTTATCTAGCGAGCGAAGCTCAATCTAGAAGCTTTGAATAAAAACACCCTAATTATTAAGGAGGGTTTTTAGGGTGTTTTTATTTTACCCCCACTAGGAATCCTCCTACGCCAAAGGCTTCGGAGGACGAGATTAGGGTTAGGCTAAGTTATCTTCACACTTGTAGTCCGTAGCTTTAGCGAAGGACTATACCCCCACTAGGAATCGAACCTAGATTTACTGCTTAAGAGGCAGCTACTCTACCGTTGAGTTATGGGGGCGCTTTGCCCCGAAGAGGAGTCGAACCTC
>CAZSLY010000034.1:0-3584 GCA_964608045.1 uncultured Gammaproteobacteria bacterium
ACCTCCACGGTAGTCGCGGCCGAGAATACTGACCTTTCAATTTGCGATAATTGTTTTCTCTGCAAACAAGCTGATGAATCTTTTAAAAGTTGCTCTGATTCCTCGGTAATTTATAAAAGAATGGTCACTATTACTGAAGTAGAAGCGAATAAAGAAAAAAAAGCTGTTTCTGAGGTTTTATATCGCGAAAAAGATAAATGGAGGAGTGTAAAATTAGAAGCCAGACTTTTAAATTGGCGACAATAGGATAGCGGTTAGCGAATAGCGATTAGGAAGAATAACGTGTATAGGGACCCGACCTCTATAGTTTAAAAACTTATAACTTATAACTTATAACCTATAACCTATGAGAAAAGAATTAAACGTTAAACGCCAAACGCTAAACGCTAAAAGCTCGTTCACCTTTATTGAGCTTTTGGTTTCGGTGAGTATTACGGCGATTATTATTATCGTCACTTTAAATATTTATCTTAATTTAACTCGCTCCAGAATTGAATTTTTGGCTTCTACCGAAATCGGCGGGGAGGGACAACAAATTGTCAATGAAATAATTAAAAATATTAGAAAATGCAGGGTTGCTTATTCTCTTTATAATGATAGTATTCCAGAAAACAATGTGACTACCACTTTGATTTTAGAAGACCCGGGTGAAACCGTGACTTCAACCGTAACCTATATTTATTACCGCCGTTGTTCGCCTGATGGTTCCAGATATGTGATTCAAAAATGTCATCGCGAATCTTGTAATCTTGGAGAAGATTGCCAAACTGAAGATTATTTTAAAACATTGACCACCTCTGATTTAAGCATTGATTTCTTAAATTTCCGAATTAGCCCGCGAACCGATCCTTATGAAACCGGGGTGATTCCTTCAGCTCATCCCCGAGTAACGGTAATAATGAAATTCCATACTTTAAGAGAAGTGAAAGGAGGAACAGAATTAATTATTCAAAGAACCGCTCCTCAAAGATGGGGAGGGAGAAAATAATACAAAAATGCAAATTAAGAAACAAAAACAAGCGATTTCTTTGCTTTTAGTCATTCTTCTTCTTGGGGCCATACTGATTGGTGCTTTTTTAATGGCTGATGTCTTGATTCGTCAATCACAGCTGACCACTGGTTTTGATTTTTCGGAAAAGGCTTTTACTGCGGCCGAGGCAGGAAAAGAAAATGTTGCTTATAATGTGCTGCAAGATTACTGTCAGGTTGATGTTTCTACAAGCTGTAATGTTTCCAGTACACTTGATGACGGCAGCCAGTATTCAAGCAGTTTAACAATTGATAAAAAGGAACCAAATACCGGCCAGACAACAGGCATTGGCGAGGAAATCACCAATTCAAATCCCTGGGAAGCAGTTTTAAACTCCAGCAGTTCTCTTCTTTTGTCTTTAGATTTAAACAGTCAGGATAAGATCTATCCTGATGATCTAACTATTAGTCAAAATCCGACCAGCAGCGGCGAATTAATCTTTTGGCAATGCGAGACATTGTCTGGTCCTCCTCGCGTTTGTGATGAATCAAACCAGACAAGCACCGTCTACACCACTTTCCCGCAAATCTTAGATCTTTCCGGCTCTCAAAGTTATTACTACAAAATTAGAATTAATAATACGAGCGCTGGCAGTACAACTTATACCTTAACTCCAACTTCAACACCGCCAGTCACCACTTTACCTATCGATGTCATAATTGAAAATACTGGTGACTTTAAAGACTATCAAAGAAAAACCATCTATTCTTTGCCTAAATGGCAAATTTTAAACCCTTAAGCGATACTAATATACGAATTCATACTAATTATACTAATATTCGTATCATTCGTATGCATTAGTATATTGGCATCGATAAATTTAAAATTTAACATTTCTAATTTTCTAAAGTGGTTGGATGGTATACCTTAAATATATATGTTTAAATATCTAATTCTGGGGGTCATCCAAGGAATAGGGGAGTGGCTGCCGATTAGTTCTGAAGGTCTGATTAGCTTAGTGAGTTTGAGATTTTTTGGAGAAAATATTAGTTCCTCAATCGGCTTAGCGATCTTTTTGCATTTAGGCACTTTTTTTGCCGCTTTTGTTTATTTCTGGCCGGAGATTAAAAAGATTTTTGCCCGCCAAAATTTTGCCAAGCAAAACTTAGGCGGGTTTACTCCTAACTCAAGAAAAGTTTTATTCTTTTTAATCGTCAGCACCGCGGTCACCGGTTTTTTAGGTGTTTTTCTTCTAAAATTTTTTCTTAATTTCTTTGAAAAAACAAAATTTAGTTTAGATATTTTTACTTTAATTATCGGCCTTCTTTTAATTTTAACCGCTTTTGCCTTAAGACAGAAACCTAAAGATTTAAAAAAAGAAAAAGAGCTGCAATTAACCGATGGTCTTTGGGCCGGTCTTTTTCAAGGATTAGCTGTTTTACCTGGTCTTTCACGTTCAGGATTAACTATTGCTCTTTTGCTTTTTAGGGGATTCAAGAGTGAAACTGCTCTTCGCCTGAGCTTTCTAATGAGTTTACCAGCAGTTTTAGGCGGCAATATTTTTCTTAAACTTTCCTCATCTTTTAAAGAATTTAGCTTTAAGCCAGGGCTTCTTTTTGGTTTACTCGCTTCTTTTCTAATTGGCTATTTATTTCTTGATTTTTTAATCAAACTCTCGAGACGCGTCAATTTCAGTCTTTTTGTTTTTATTTTTGGCTTATTGGTCATTGCTTCGGTCTTTATTTAAAATGAAAAAAGAAACTGCGGAAAAAATTTTAGAAGAAAATAAAAAGGTTTTTGAAGTAATTGCCCAAGAATTTTCTGAAACAAGAAAAGAAAATTGGCCAGAGATAGAGGAATTAGTAAAATTTGTTAAACCTCAAGACAAAATCTTAGATTTAGGCTGCGGCAATGGACGACTTTTAAAAATCTTTTTGGAAAAAAATCTTGAAATTGATTACACCGGCGTTGACAAATGCGAAAAATTGATTGAAATTGCTAAAAATCAATTTCCTCAAACTAAATTTTTAGCGGCAGATGTTCTAAATCTGCCTTTTAAAGAAAAGGAATTTGATTCTGTTTTTGCCATTGCCTTTTTACATCATTTTCCCTCGGAAGAATTGCGATGGCAAGTTCTAAAAAACATTAAGCAAATTTTAAAACCAGACGGTCTTCTAATTTTAAGCGTCTGGAATCTCTGGCAAATAAAATATATTTTTAAATACAAGCTTTTTAGGCTGTTTTCCGGCTTAGAGGATGTTTATATCAATTGGAAATCAAAAACAGGCCAGATTTTGAAGCGATATTATTATGCTTTTAGAAAAAAAGAATTAGAAAAATTAGTTAAAGACGCTGGTTTTAAAATTATTAATTGTTATTTTGCCGGAAATAACTTGATTCTTGCAGCGACAGTTGATAAAGCTTAATTTTATCTTGTCTTTTTTTTATCTTATGATAAAATTTAATTGAAGCGGGGTGGAGCAGTGGCAGCTCGCTGGGCTCATAATCCAGAGGTCGTGGGTTCGAATCCCACCCCCGCAACCAAAATATATGTCCGATATTTTTAAAGCTTACGACATCAGGGGAAAATATCCAAAAGAAATTAATAAAAGAA
>CAZSLY010000034.1:3684-5595 GCA_964608045.1 uncultured Gammaproteobacteria bacterium
CTCAGGAATTTACAAAAATTAATTAAAAAAGAAAAACTTGATTTTGGCGTGGCTTTTGACGGTGACGGCGACCGTTGCTTTTTTCTTGATGAAAGAGGCGAAGTAATTGACGCTAGTTTGACTTTAGCTCTTTTTTCTCAATATCTTTTGAAAAAATATCCTCAAGCAAAAATTGCCTATAATCTCGTCTGCTCAAAAGTGGTTGAAGAAGAAATAAAAAAAGCTGGCGGTGAACCGGTCAAAACACCAGTCGGTCATGTGATTATTAAACAAATTGCCGAAAAGAAAAAAGTTATTTTCGGCGGCGAGCATTCCGGGCATTATTTTTGGAAAGAAAATAACTACCAAGAATGTTCTGCTTTAGTCGTGCTTTTAATGCGACAAATTCTTTCTGTAAAAAGACAAAAATTATCAGATTTAATCAGACCCTTAAAAAGATATTTCAAGACCAAAGAAATTGATTTGCCCTTACCAAAAGAGCCCCAAAAAGTTTTTAAAAAAATATCTTCCCTTTTTAAAAAGGGAAGAATTGATTATTCAGACGGCTTAACAGTAGAATTTCCTGACTGGTGGTTTAATCTTAGAGAATCGCAAACCGAGCCGCGCTTTAAACTAACCCTGGAAGCTAAAAGCCGAAAAGTGCTTCTTGAAAAAAAGAAAAAATTTTTATCTATTTTTTCTTCTTGGAAGTCTTTTTAGCGGCTTTGATTTTATCTTTTAAGGCTTTAGTTTTAAGAGCCGCAGTTTTTTCTGCGCGTTTTTTGAATCTTTCTACCCGGCCGCTTTTATCAATTAGTTTCTCTCCTCTACCAGTAAAAAATGGATGACATTTGGCACAAATCTCAACCTGCATTTTAGGCACGGTTGAACCGACTTTGTATTTAGCCCCGCAAGCGCATTGAATCATAGCATTAGAGAAGTATTGTGGGTGTATGTTTTTTTTCATAATATTTTGGATGCTTGCCCTTAGTCAAATGCGGAGCATTTGTACTTCAGGAAATTTCTTTTCTCATAGCAAGTATACAAGAAACAATTTTTTTGGCAAGGTCTCAAAAACAAATAAAAAGTTCTTGCCATATTTAAGGCATTTGCTATAATAAGATAGAGTTAGATTGTTATATTTAGAATATAATTTTTTTATGTGGAAAATTCCAAGCATTAAACAATTAACCGAAGCAGGAGTTGCTTTTGGCCATCGCCGGACCAGAGGCCATCCAAAAATGGCCCCTTATATCAAAGGAATAGTCGGCACGATTCAGATGATTGATCTTGAAAAAACTGCTGAAAAATTAGAAATTGCCTTAAAATTCCTTGAAGCAACCGCAAAAAATCAAGGGGTAATTTTATTTGTCGGCACCAAGCCTTCAGCCAAAGAAATTGTTAAAAAATATGCTGAAGAAGTAGAAATGCCTTATGTGACGGAAAAATGGATTGCCGGGACTATTACCAATTTTGAGACGATTAATCTTTTAAGAAAAAAATTTTTGAAAATGGAAGAAGAAAAAAATAAAGGAGAATGGGAAAAATATACCAAAAAAGAGATTTTAGAGCTTGAAAGAGAGCTTCTGAGATTGCAAAAAATGGTTGGCGGCATCAGAAACCTTGAAAAATTGCCAGATGCTTTTTATCTTATTGATCTGGTTGAAGAAAAAACAGCGGTCAGAGAAATTAATAGAAAAAAAATTCCAACTGTGGCTTTGGTTGATACCAACACTAATCCGGAATTAGTCAGCCACCCAATTCCAGCTAATGACGATGCTATAAAATCAGTAGAATTAATTACCAGTTTAGTCGCTGAAGCGATTAAAGAAGGCAAGGAAAAAATAAAAAAATAAATTAGATTTTTAAATTAAAAGACTATGACCCACCTAAATTTTTGTAGGAAAACCCACTATAAATTTTTGCCTGTTC
>CAZSLY010000035.1:0-5313 GCA_964608045.1 uncultured Gammaproteobacteria bacterium
GTACGATGTCGAAGTTCGTTGGGCTGGTGAAGTTTTAAAATGGTGGCGAGGGGAAAGCCATGTTATTGACGTTGAAGATGTTAAAAGGGCAATTGAACAAAATCCAGAATTAATTATTATTGGCACTGGCGAATCGGGACTGGCTAAGGTAACCGATAAAGCTAAAGAAGAAATCCTTTCCGGAGGCATCGGATTAATTATCGATAAGACTGAAGAAGCAGTAAAAACTTTCAATATCCAAAAAGAAGAATCTAAAGAAGAAGAAGGAAAGCAGAAAAAGGTAATTGGCCTTTTTCACTTAACTTGCTAAACAATATGCTGATTCTTTGGATTTCTGCGGATTGTTTTAGGTACGCCAGGTAATTAAATTTTCTTTTATTTCAAATTTTCCCTCAAGAAATTTCTCAATAACCCAGATGTTGGTTTTGCAATGATTGGTAACCTCTGAAACGGTCACTTGGTTTTTTCCAGGAGCCAAAGCTAGATAGGACAGAATTTGGTCAGCTAAATGTTTATCGAGGCAAGCTCCGGATTTTTGTTCTTTTAACAACTCCAAGGCTGCTTCTTTTCCAACGTCTTCGGCTCGCTTTCCTAATTTTCCTAAATTATCAGTTCCCATTACCGTATTTTCAAATTCGGCCACTAAACAAATTTGGCTTCCCGGGCATTGGGCCGGATGATATTCTACTTTTTCTTCTATTGGTAATTTTAATTTTCCCAAAATCTCTCTTACTCCAGCTAATTGCCTTTCAGCAACTTTTTTATCTTTCAAAAATTCGGAAGCGCCAGAAATTACTAGAATTTTTTGAAGCTTACCTCTCTCAGTTAAATTAAGGCTTTTCAGTTTAGAAGGGTAAATAGTCGCTTCAATTTTAGCTCCACCTTCTGGATAATAGCCTCTTTTTAAAATATTAATTTCTACTTTTCCGCCCATTTTAGGGGCCCGTGCGCGAAGCGAGCGGGAGGATGTGGTGGGCGGGTTGTAGTCTAAAATTTTTAAAAATACATATTGAAAATAATCAATGGTTGGAGAGAAAAAAGTATCAGTTGCTCCACCTTCAAAAGTAATTTTTAAAGGTTCGGGAGCAGGCGAAGAAATTAAAGTTTCTTCTTCACCCTTCGCTATGGCTCGGGTTGGCGATGAATCTAAAGATTCATCTTTACTCTTCGCTGCGGCTCGGGCAAATAAAGCTGGCGGAATTAAAGTTTGCAAAACAAGGGTAATACTTCCTGCAGTTTCAATTTTTACATGAAGATCTTTTGCCTTAATTTCTTCAGGATAGAATTTAATTTCTTCTGAGTTAAGATAGTCTCCTTCTAGCCTCCCATTACAAAGTTGAGATAGCGCCTGAATTCCTAAAAGATGCTGAGGCATTAACCCTGGCTTCTCGCGACCCTTCCGAATATTAAAAACATGGCAAGGTTTTTTAGTCACTGCCGAAAGAGCGCAAGCCGTTCTTAAAATTTGACCCCCTCCTTCGCCTATAGCGCCGTCAATTTCAATCATTAGTTTATCTTAGAACAAAAGAAAAGATTTTTGAACTTATAAAAAAATCCCGACAAAATAGTAAATTTTTCAAAAAGCCTTGACAGGGTTTCTTGAAAGAATATACTTAAATTAGGAGAAAGATAATCTTAAAAATGTTAGGAAAAAATACAGAAAAAATTAATATTCTCAGAACCCCTGCCCATCTTGAGTGGTCTTATGCCACCATCGTTGTTTTATTTGGAAAAATAATTCGTTGAGGGGGTTAGCAAAAATTATTCATTTTAAAACTAATCCCCTCGCCAAAGGGGATTTTTCGAAAATTATGGCGGAAGAAAAAAAGTTTTATTTAACCAAAGAAGGCCTTGAAAGAATAAAAAAAGAATATCAAGCCCTTAAAGGTCTTAAATTTGCTAAAACTAAAGGAGAGATTCCTAAAATTTGGCATTCTGAAGATATCAATCCGGAATATCTTTCCTTTCGGGAAGATTTAAGTTTTTTGGAAACCAGGATAGCTGAGATAGAAAATATTTTAAAGAATGTTGAATTAATTAAACCCCCCTCCAAAGAAAGACAAAACATCATTGACTTAGGAGCTACTATTTTAGTTGAAGTAGATGGTCAAAAAGATGAGTTTACTCTTGTTGGCTCCTTGGAAGCGAATCCTTCCTTAGGAAAAATTAGCAACGAGTCGCCAGTCGGCAAAACTCTTTTTGGTCATCGGGTCGGAGATGAGATTCTTATTTCTTCCCCAATAAAAACAATTTACAAAATCAAAAAAATAAAATACAGGACTGTTTAAGTTTAAGAGGTTTTGAATTCTTTTATTTTGGAGAGGAAATTTTCCTCTCTTTTTAGGTCTATGAAGCTAAAGCTTCATCTCCAACTGCACCAGCTTCGCTGGTTTGTTATTTAAGTAAAATATGCTAAATTAAATATGCTATGAAAGAGCTTCTTAATTTTTTTATTGAAATAGGAAAATTAAAAAAAATGCCCAGGAGGGGCTGGGTAATAAATCAAATAAGAGACCCAGAGAGTATTGCTGAGCATGTTTTTCGAGCAACGATAATGAGCTGGATTTTAGGCAAAAAGAAGAAAGGTTTCAATATAGAAAAACTTCTTAAAATGGCTCTAATTCATGATTTATGTGAAGTATACGCTGGGGATTCAACTCCCTACGATTCGGTTCTGCCTAGGACTAAAAAGAAATTAAAGGAGTTAATGAAAACTTGGCCGAGATTTCCAGTTGAAGAAAGAAAGGAGAGAGCCCTTGAGAAATATATAAGGGAAGAAAGGGCCCTGGAGAAGCTTATTTCGAAATTACCTCCCGACTTAAAAAAGGAAATAAGAAATCTTTGGTTAGATTATGAAAAAGGCTTGACTCCCGAAGGAAGGTTTTTTCAGCAAGCTGATCGAGTAGAAAATTTCTTACAGGCTATCGAATATTGGAAAAAATACAAAAAGCCTCCTCAGAAACCTTGGTGGTTATGGGCAAGAGAATTTTTTGATGACCCTATTTTGCTTGAATTTATTAAAGAGATGGATAAAAAATTTCATCAAAAAATAAAACCCCGAATTTAAACTATAACTCTTTTTTCTAATAAAAATTTCAGTAATTAGTAAAATGAAAAAGGTAAAACGCTTTATTTTCTTTTTGGTTATTCTTTGTGGCTTATTCTTTCTCTTTGGGCCAGAGGTTAATCCAGAAAATCTCCAACCCCAAGAACTTTTAAATTTAGCTACTCAAAATGATGTGATAATAATTTTTAATTCTGGTGGTTGGGGGAATACCCCATTGGAAAAAGCCGAAGATTTCGCTCCAATCATTGAAGAAATTGAAAAAACTCTTAAGGACTGGGGTTATAATTCTCTGGTAATTCCTTACATTAGGACCAAAGATGATTTTTTGGGGAAAATAACTGGAGCTAAGGATTTCTTAAGTTCCTTTAAATCCTCTTCAGAAATTTTGGCTGAGAAAGTAGAATTTTTAGTGGAGCAATTCCCTGATAAAAAAATTATTATGGCTGGTTTTTCCAGCGGAGCAGCTTTGGTTGATGAAACTATAGAAGAAATTTCAGAAAATTCCCAGATTTATGCTATTGAAGTTGGAACTCCCTTTTGGGCGGAAACTTTTGAATCGGAAAATATTCTTCAGCTAAATAACAATGGGAAAGATAGTTTGTCGGCAGGAGAAATAAGAACTTTACTTTTTACTTTAATCAAAGCTCCCTTTAAATGGATTTCTTCAAAGGTGAGTGGTCAAAATCTTCCGTTTTCTCAAGCTTTTCATGCCCCAGGGCATGATTATTTTTGGGACTCTCCGGAAGTCGGTTCTCAAATTGTCTCCTTTCTTGAAAATAAACTCCGCTAATTATGCCAAAAAGAAAACTTTTCATTGGGACCTCGGGTTGGGTTTACGGACACTGGGAGGGAATTTTTTATCCTGAAGATTTACCATCAAAAACTAAACTCAAATATTTTTCTCAACATTTTAAAACTGCTGAAATAAATTATTCTTTTTATCGCTTACCCCAGCCAAGCACCTATCAAAATTGGTACAAGCAAACTCCCGAGGATTTTTTATTTGCCGTAAAAGCCAGCCGGTTTATCACTCATGTTAAAAGATTAAGCGGAGTGAAAGAGGCTTGGGAAAATTTTATTGAGAACGCCTTGAATCTCAAAGAAAAATTAGGGCCGATTTTATTTCAATTCCCTCCCAGTTTTCGGGCAACAGAAGAAAACATTAAAAGCCTAACTGAATTTTTGAAGCTTCTAAGCTTAGATAGGGGCCGGGCCTCTATCAGTTTGCGATTTGCTTTTGAGTTTAGGCATAAAAGTTGGTGCGATGAGAAAATCTATGAACTGTTTAAAAAATATAATGTTGCCTGGGTAATTGCTAACTCGCCAAGCTACCCAAAGGCAGAAAAGGTAACTGCTGATTTTATTTATCTCAGAATGCACGGTTCAAAAGTTTTATTTAGCTCAAATTACACCAAAAAAGAACTGGAAGTATTATCTCAGAAAATTAAAAAATGGCTATCACAAAAAAAAGATATTTTTGTCTATTTTAATAATGATGCCTACGGCTACGCCATCGAAAACGCCAAAGAATTGTTAAAACTTTGTAAGTAAAAAGATAAATTTTATTAATTTTTAAAATCTCCTAATTTTTGGGAGTTTTGTTTTTAGTCGAAGTTGGGGTAAGATGAAGAATAGGCGAAGATATTTTTTCCAAAAAATATCTTCTTCACCTTCGCCCCGCCCTTTCTAAAAGAAAGGAAAGGGCGGGGCTTGCCATATGAAGAAGTTTTTGTTTCTTTTGATTTCTCTTTTGATTGGAGTAGGATTGTTTATTTGGATTGGTAAAGTAGTAGGTTGGCCGGAAATAAAAAATTCCTTTTTGGTTTTTACCGGCTGGCAAGGGTTAGTTATTCTTGGCTTAACTGTCCTAACGATACTGATTGGGAATTGGAAATGGAAAGAGATCTTAAAAGGAGAAAATGTCAAAATTTCTTTTAGAAATCTTCTTAATCCCTATCTGGCCGGTTTTTCGGTAATGTTTTTAGCCCCAATTTTACTTTTCGCTGGGGAAATTTTCCGAGGTTATGTTTTGAAAAAAAACAATTCCGTACCTTGGTCAAAAGGAATGGCCTCGGTATTTATTGATAGAATTTTAGAATGGACTGCCAATTTGGTAGTTATTTTTTTTGGAGTTTTATTTTTCCTTTTAATGATTGGCTTTCCTTCAATGAAATTGGTAATAATTTTTGGCGGAGTATTTCTATTTTTCGCCGGAGGAATTAGCTATTTTTATTTAAACACTTTTA
>CAZSLY010000036.1:0-5210 GCA_964608045.1 uncultured Gammaproteobacteria bacterium
CGTTTATTATTGTCGCGACGACCAGGCCGGAAACAATGCTTGGCGACACAGCCGTGGCTGTTAATCTGAAAGATAAAAGATACAAAGACCTGATTGGAAAAATTGTTATTTTGCCCTTGAGCAACCGGGAAATACCAGTTATCGCCAGTCCTTTTGTTGATCAAAGTTTTGGCACTGGCGCGGTTAAAATCACACCCGCCCACGACCCTTTAGATTGGAAAATTGGTAAGAAAAATAATTTAGAAATAGTTAATGTCATTGGTCCTCAAGGAAAAATGACTGAAGAAGCAGGAAAATATCAAGGTCTAAAAGTTGAGGAAGCAAGAGAAAAAGTTTTAGCCGATCTTAAAACTCTTAATTTAATAGAAAAAGAAGAAGATTATCTCCATCAAGTTCCTTGTTGCGACCGCTGCAAAACCTTAATTGAACCGCAAATCTCAGAACAATGGTTCCTGAAAATGGAAAAATTAGTTGAACCAGCAATCAAAGCAGTAGAAAAGGGAAAAATAAAAATTACGCCTTTAAGGTATGAAAAACTTCTTCTTGATTGGCTTAAAAATATTGAAGATTGGTGCCTTTCGCGCCAGCTCTTTTGGGGACACCGGCTCCCAGTTTGGTTCTGTCAGAACCAAACTGGAAAAAATTCCAAATCCCAAATCCCAAATTCCAAACAAATTCAAAATGGCCCCTCACAATTTGTCGTTTCTTTAGAAAAACCTCAAAAATGCCCTTTCTGCAGCCAATGCTCTATGCAACAGACAGAGGATGTCACTGATACCTGGTTTTCTTCAGCTTTATGGCCTTTTGCTGCTTTAGGCTGGCCTGAGAAAACCTCTGATTTAAAAGAGTTTTATCCCACAGAATTTTTAACTACTGCCCAAGATATTCTTTATCTTTGGGTAGCGAGAATGGTCTTTTCTTCGCTAGAGTTTACAAAAAAAATTCCTTTCCCGAAGGTCTATATCCATCCCACCATTTTAAATATTGAAGGTAAAAGAATGAGTAAGTCCTTGGGAACCGGCCTTGATCCGTTGGGGTTGATTGAAAAATACGGCGCTGATGCCACCAGGTTTGGTATTCTTTTGGGTCTTAACGCTAGCAAACAGGCCATGCGTTTTGATGAAAGACCAATTCTTTCCGCCAGAAATTTCATTAACAAACTTTGGAACATCTCACGCTTTCTGGAAATATCTACAAAACGATTTCCAAATTACCTGTCAAATTCCAAATTCCAAACTCTGCCTGATAAATGGATTATTAGCCGACTAAATTCAATCATTTTGTCAACAACTTCTAATATTGAAAATAACAAATTTGGTGAAGCCGCCCAGGAACTTTATGAATTTGTCTGGCATGAATTTGCTGATTGGTACATTGAGATAGCTAAATTCCAAATTACAAATTCCAAATTCCAAAAAAATACATTATTCATTCTTAATAATTCATTATTCATTATTCTAAAACTGCTCCATCCTTTCATACCTTTTGTCACGGAAAAAATCTGGTTGACCCTCCTAAATCCGCCGAAGGCGGAGCGGCAAAGCCGCTATTTAACAGGACAAGAAAAAAATCTTTTAATGGTTGAAAATTGGCCTCAAGCGGAGAAAAAATATCTTGATAAAAATTTAGAATTAAAATTCATAAAAATTCAAGAGGCGGTGACAAAAATTAGAAAAAAAATTCCTCTTTCTTTAGAGGAATTTAGCAAAGAAGAAAAAGAAATAATTTTTACTCTGTCACGCGGAAAACTTCCTCAGGAGTCGTAATTCCGTCTAAGGCCTTGAATAAACCATCCTGGACCATTGTATCAACCCCTTGTTTTAAGGCCAATTCTCTTACTTTATATTCAGAAACTTCTTGACCTGAGGAAATCAATTTTTCAAATTCAGGCGTCATCACTAAAACCTCATAAACCCCGATTCTCCCCTTATATCCTAAGCCCTGACATTCCTTGCAGCCCTCGCCTTTGTAAAATTTAAGCGGACCTTTAGGCAATTTATCTTTTAATACTTCTTTCACCCTTGAAAGTAAACTTTCTTCAAGGGTTATTTCTTTTTTGCAATGTTCACAGATTTTTCTCACCAGCCGCTGCCCTAAAATCATATTCAGGGCCGGAGCCAAAAGATAGGGCTTCACTTCCAAGGAAAAGAATCTGGGAATCGCGCCAAAAGCATCATTGGTGTGCAGGGTGGAAAAAACTAAATGTCCGGTTAAGCTAGCTTGAACGCTGATTTCCGCGGTTTCTTTGTCTCTAATTTCGCCAACTAAAATCACGTCCGGGTCCTGTCTTAAAATAGAGCGCAAACCATTGGCAAAAGTGTAGTTTTTTGAAGGGTCAATTTGACTTTGATTAATTCCAGCCAAACGATACTCAATCGGGTCTTCAATGGTAATAATTTTTGTTTCCGGGTCATTAATTTTATTTAAAATTGCGTATAGGGTTGTAGTTTTCCCCGAGCCGGTCGGACCAGTGGTAATAATCAAACCGTTCGGTCTTTCAATTTGCTTTTTTAATTTTTCAAAATCTGGCGCTCTTAAGCCAAGGTCTTCTAAATTCAACCTGCTGGCTGAAGAAAGAAGGATTCTCATCACCACGCTTTCACCATAAACGGTTGGCAGAGAGGAAACACGAACATCAATCCGGTCAGTTGGCAATAAAATGACGAAACTGCCATCCTGAGGTTTAGTAGTGATATTAATTTTTAAACCAGAAATCAATTTAATTCTGGTAATCACTTTTGGCCAAAAACTTTTTTCAAGCTGGGCGACATTGATTAAAATGCCATCAATTCTAAGCCTGATTTTGACATCTCTTTCTTCGGCTTCAATATGAACATCCGAAGCTCTTGATTTAATCGCGCTGGCTAAAACCAAGCTCAACAGGTCAGAAATAGAAACTTGCTGAATTTCGGCGTTAAGGTCTTTGAAGGTCTCAATTTTTTCTTCAAAACGTTTTAAATCTTCAGGAGTGATTTCCACTCCTTTTTTAATTTTAATTTCCCGCGGCAGAGTGGCATAAAGCCGGAAAGCGGTGTTAAAACTATGTTCGGAAATCAGAAACAATTCTATTTTTAAATGATACCGGCCTTCAATCTCTTCTTTAATAAATCTTTTGACCCCAGAAGCCGAAGGATCAGTAGCCGCTATTTTAGCCGAAGTCTCGGTCGCATAGAAACAAACAAGACCGAGACGCTGGCTTTCGGTTGCCGGCACCAATTTCAGGGCTTCGGGCGCGATCGGAAACTTGCTCAAATTAATATAAGAAAAACCCTTGCTTCTGGCAAGTTCTTCTGTTTCTTCTTCCTGTTTCTTTATTCTTATTTCCTCAAGTTTTTCTTTAAGCTCTAATTCTTTTTCCTCTGAGACCATACTTCTATTTTATCAAATTATTTTATTTTATACAACTTCTCTTTGATAAAATCAACTTCCTGTTTTCTCCTCCCTTCTTCAGCCAATTCTTTTTTTACTTTTTCACAAGCATACATCACGGTCGTATGATCGCGATTACCAAATTCTCTGCCAATCAAAGGAAAAGAATACTTTAATTCTTCGCGCAGAAGATACATTGCCACCTGTCTTGGTTCAACCAATTCTTTCTTTCTTGACTGACCGATGATCTCCGAGACCTTGATATTATAAAAATCAGACACGGTTTCCAAAACTTCTTTCAGCTGAACAAACTTCTTATTGACACCGGTAACTAGACTGTTGACAATACTTTTAGCAACATCAAGCGTAATTTCCACCTTATGAAAATCTTTATAGGCTAAAAGTCTATTAAGCACTCCTTCGAGTTCTCTGACATTGCTTGTAATCTGATTAGCTAAATAATCAAAAACTTCATCAGATAAATGAATCTTCATTTCTCCTGCTTTTGCCTTTAAAATCGCCATTCTCATCTCCAGTCCCGGCGGGATAACATCAGCAATCAATCCCCAATTAAACCGAGAAATCAAGCGGTCCTCTAAAGCAGGAAGCGCCTTTGGCGGCCTGTCAGAAGCAATGACTATTTGCTTCTCCATTTGATGCAAATGATTAAAAATATGAAAAAATATTTCCTGAGTCCCTTTCCGGCCAGCCATAAATTGAATATCATCAACTAAAAAAACATCAGCTCCGTACTGTTTCTCTCTAAATTTTTCCATAGAATTTGATTTTAAAGCTTCAACATATTCATTAGTAAATTTTTCTGCATTGGTACAAATAACTTTTAATTTTTTATTTTTTTCTAAAATTTCATGACCAATTGCATGAAGAAGATGGGTCTTGCCTAAACCAACGCCGCCGTAAATAAAAAGAGGGTTATATTTTTTTCCCGGATTTTTAGCCACTGCCCCGGCAGCAGCATAAGCAAGTTCGTTCTCTTTACCAGCGATAAATCTTTTAAAAGTATAATTTGGATTAAGACCATGGCTGTTGACCTGGGGTAAGACAACTTTTAATTTTTCTGGCATTACTTCAACTGGCAGACCGCTGCCAACTTCAAATTTTGCTTTTTTAATTTTCTCTTCAGTAGCAACACCAAGCGACTCCACGATGTTTTTATAATATTTTTTTTCCAGCCAGTTCTTTGTAAAAATATTCGGCACTGAAATAATTGCGGTCTCATCCTCTATTCTTAAAAGAAAAGTGTTTTGAAACCAAGTTTTAAAATTAGCCTTTGGAATTGAAAGCTCAAGTTCAGCTAAAACCGCTTGCCAAATTTTTTGTAAATCAAAATTCATAGAAGTAAAATTCATTTTAATTATCTTTTAAAAATAAACAAGAGACAAGTGGATAAGGGGTGGATAAGAGGTGGATAAATTTAACAAAACTATTGCGAAAAACTAATCTTGTGCTATACTCTAATAAAGCGCAATTAAACGCAGAGAGAAATCATTTTGTTCTGCCTGCTGGCTAAAATTATTATATTTTAGAAATTTCCGCCAGCCTGTCCGGACAGGAAGGCGGATCAGCCTGAGGCTGAAGAAATTTGAAATTAGAAATTTTATATATGGCTTTACCAACACAAAAAAGATCAACTTCAAGACAAAAAAGAAGAACTTCTTTAAGAAAGAAAGAAATCCTTTTAAAAAAGAAAAATCTTTTTCTTTGTCCGCAATGCAAAAGAAAAATTCTTCCTCATCGTGTTTGTCCTTATTGCGGCTATTATAAAGGTAAAGAAGTCCTCAAGATAAAAATAAAAGGAAAAAATAAATAGTTTTCTTAAA
>CAZSLY010000037.1:0-5089 GCA_964608045.1 uncultured Gammaproteobacteria bacterium
TATTTTGAAAGAGGACTTTTATCAGACTCAGAGATATTTACAGGCATCTAATATAAAACTTGGGTTGTTGATAAATTTCAGAAATCGATATTTAAAACCAATTAGAGTGATCAGAATTGATACCCTGGCTAGAACTAAATTCTATAACTATAATTAATTAGTATTATTAGTATTAATTCGTATATTAGTATCGTCTATGTTATTTGAGAAACCAACTCGAATTGAAGAAAAAGAAGAAAAAAAAGAAGAGATGAAAACTCCAAAAGAAGAAGGAGGAGAAAGGATTTATGTTATGCCTCAGGAGTTTCGGCAGAGAATTAAAAAATTTGGCAACAATTTCAAAATCCCCTGGCTTATTTGGTTAATTGTGGGTTTAGCGATTGCCTCGACTCTCGGTTTTTATTTTTGGCAAAAAGGACAGAGGGCAAAAGTTTCTGGGGCGCCAAAAATTGAAAAACCAGCTGCTAAAGAAGAAAAAAAAGAAGAAGAAAAATCAAAGACAGTGACTGTTAAGACAGAGATCAAGAATGATTCAGGTGAAGTTCTTTTTTGGGCAGAGTTGGCTCTTGAAGAGGGCGCTTTGGAACCAGGAAAAGAGACAGAGATAAAAATGGAAATTAATAAAGCCGGATTCGAGACTTCATTAAGCGGCTACAGGATTGTGGCTGGATTTTTTCGTCTCTCACCAGAGAATTTAATTTTTAAAAAACCAGGGAATTTAAAAATTTATTATCAGGAAAATCAAATTGAAAAAAGATGGGAAAATAATTTAACCATTGCTTATTTAAAAGAAGGAAATTTAATTCCTCTTAAATCAACCCTTGATTTAGAAAACAATTTTTTAAGTATTGATTTAGATTTTCTGCCAGCGCAGGATTTTGCCCTGTCAGTTGAAGAAAGCAAGACCATTCCTCAAACTGATGAGATGCCAATTTCTCCAGGAATTCCTTCGTCTCAAGACAGCGACCAAGATGGTTTAACTGATGTGGAAGAAGATCTTTATTCCGCCAATAAAAATAATCCGGACACCGATAGAGATGGTCTCTCTGATGGTAAAGAAATTATCAATTTAACCAATCCTTTATCAAAGGAAGAGGGAAGTATTGTTTTATCAGGCTTGGTGAGTGTTTATACGGACGCGGTTTTTAATTACAGTTTTTTTTATCCGACCAGCTGGATTGCCAGAGCGATTCCGGAAACAGAAAATCGGGAAGTGATGATTACCACCAATACCAATGAATTTTTTACGATTACCGTGGTCAACAACGAAGAAAAGCTTTCGCCGCTTGAATGGTATAAAAAACAATCGCCAGGCGTAGATGGGGAGTTAGAAGAGACGTTGATTAATGGGATTAAAGCTTTATGGAGTCCTGATCGGTTGACAGTCTATCTGGCGGGGCAGGATAAAATTTACGCTTTCTCTTATAAAATTGGAGTGGAAAGAGAAGCGAATTTCAAGACAACCTTTAAGATGATGATTAAAAGCTGGCAATTTATTGAAAAGAAACAATTGCGACCTGACGGCACTTTAATTAAATATCCTGACCAGCCCGAGGTTTATTTAATTGAGCAGAATAAGAAAAGAGCCTTCAGATCAGGAGAGATTTTTGAGGCCTTAGGTTATCAATGGGAAAATGTCATTGAAGTTTCGGTTGATGAAACTTATGAGGACGGCGCAGTAATTTCCTCAAGCGCTACCACCACTCCAGAAATATAAGCGGTGATAAAATCGATACGTATGTTCAACAGGAAGTGGATATTTGTTATTGTTTTAGTTTTTTTAGTTCTCCTTTTTTTATTTAAAGGAGAATTTATTCTTTACAAAGTTTTAAAAGGAACAGGCAGATTTTTTTATCAAAGCACTCTTTCTTTAGAAGAAGAAAATGAATTAAAACAGCAAATTAAAAAACTTGAGTTTGAGAATACTAAATCAAAATTATTGGAACAGGAAAATGAAATTTTAAGAAAATATCTTGATTTTAAAAAGAAAAAAGAGTTTGAGCTCGTTTTAGTCAATGTTTTAAACAAAAAAGAAGAGTTAGGATTTGAAATTTTTCTTTTAGATCAAGGAGAAAAACAAGGGATTAAAGAAGGAATGGCCGTTGTTGATAAAAATGGTTTTTTAATAGGAAAAATCATTAGAGTGGAAAAAGATTTTTCTTCTTTTTTACCTCTTTCTGATTCTCGGTTTAAAATTTCAGCCGCAATTATTGGTGAAGAAGATTTAATTTCTGGCATAATTAGAGGTTTTAAAGAGCAAAGTTTGCTAATGGACTATCTCCCAGCTCAGGCTCGTTTTAAAATAGGAGATAAAGTAATCAGCTTGGGACTTGAAGAAAATACAGTGACCGGCCTTCCGATTGGAGAAGTCGTTTCCTTTGAGGACAATCCTCAGGAGCTTTTTAAAAAAGCAACAGTCAAACCATTTTCCAAAAAAGAAAACCCGATCATCGTTGGCATTATAAAATCTCAATACTAATTATGCGGTCTCGTTTTTTTATTTTATTAATTTTGCTTTTTCTTTTTATTTTTCAGATATTTTTTTTGAACAATTTTACTTTATTTAAATACTTAAATTTGGCTTTAGTTTTTATTTTTTTCTTTTTAATAATTGATGAGTTTTATTTAGCTTTTTTTTCTGCTGTTTTTGGCGGTCTACTTTCTGATTTTAGTTTTTTATTTTTTCGCGGTTTTTACACTATAAATTTTTTAATCTTGTTTTTTATCTTATACTTTCTCAGCCGTAGAATAAATTTTAAACATTTAAATGGAATTTTATTTTTTTCTCTCTTAGGAATTGTTTTTTATAGATTTTTGCTTTTTTCTACCGCTTATCTTTCTTTTTTCTTTAAACTTAGCGATTACAAACCGCTTATTAGTTTTCGGGAGTTTGTTTATTTTTTTATTAGCAATCTATCTCTAATTTTAATTCTCTCTTTCTTTTATGAAAAAGGATTTTTCAAAATTCTGGTCAAGCGAAACTGAAGGTGATTATTTTTCCGAAGAAAAAGAAGCAGCTGATTTTTTAATTGCGCCCGTAGGAAAGACGCGAGTCAGTTTATTTTCACTTTTTTTAATTCTTGTTTTAACTCTTTTTACTGTTCGGCTTTTTTGGCTTGAGGTAGTTAAAGGAAACTATTACCATGACCTGGCCGAAAACAATCGTTTAAGAATTGAAAGAATCAAAGCAAACAGGGGTTTGATTTATGATAAGGAAGGAGTGGTTTTAGTTAAAAACAAACCGCTTTTTTTTCTTGAAGAAAAAAGAATTTCTGAGCCTGAGGCCTTAAAGCTAATAGTCCAGGAAGAAAAGATTAAAATCCAAGCGGAAAGAGAATATTTATTTCCTGAGGTTTTTTCGCATGTTTTAGGTTATGGCGGCAAAATCTCTAAAGAAGAATTTGCTTTGAAGAAAAATGAGGGATACTCTTTTGATGATAGTTTGGGCAAAGATGGCTTGGAATTCTTTTATGAACCTGTTTTAAAAGGCAAGGATGGCAGAAAAAAGATTGAAGTTGATTCTTTAGGAAAAGAAACAAGGATTTTTGCTGAAGAAAAAACAGAGGATGGTCAGAATTTATCTCTCTCAATTGAAGTTGCTTTACAGAAAAAAGTCAAAGAAGTTTTTGAAAAATATTCAGGGAAAAGAGGCAGGGGAGCGGTTATTTTAATGGACCCAAGAAACGGCGAGATTCTGAGTTTAGTCAGTCTGCCGGTTTATGACAATAATTTAATAAAAAAGGGGGAAGTTTGGCGAGAGATTTTAATTGATAAAGATGCGCCTCTTTTGAACCGAGCAATCGCTGGTTTATATCCTTCCGGCTCAATTATCAAACCAATAATTGCTTTAGCCGCCTTAGAAGAAGGTTTAATTGACAAACAGACCTCAATTTTGTCAGTCGGTGGTTTTTGGGCTGGCAATCGTTTTTTTTCTGATTGGAAACAAGGAGGACATGGACGGGTGAATTTAAATGAAGCTTTGGCCTGGTCGGTCAATACCTTTTTTTATTATTTAGGCGGCGGTTACGGCGATTTCAAAGGCCTTGGCCCAGAAAAACTTAATTTTTACTTTAAAAAAGTCGGGTTAGGAGAGAAAACAGGAATTGATTTGCCAAATGAAAAATCTGGCTTTTTGCCAACCCCAGAGTGGAAAAAAAGAACAAAAAATGAAGATTGGTATATTGGCGATACCTATAATTTATCAATCGGTCAAGGAGATATTTTAGTCACCCCTTTACAGATTGCTAATTTGACAAGTATGCTGGCTAATGGCGGCACGTTTTTTAAGCCTGGATTTGTCAAAAAAGACGAGCCGGAAATTATCGCGGAGAAAATTTTTAAAAAAGAAAACTTAGAACTGGTGCGGTTAGGGCTAAAAACCGTGGTTGACCGCGGGACTGCTTCTTCGCTTAAAAGTTTAGGTATTCCTTTAGCCGGTAAAACCGGCACCGCCCAGGTTAGTCAAAAAGAAAAACCACATGCTTGGTTTACTGGTTTTGCCCCTTTTGACAATCCGGAAATAGTGGTTACTGTTTTAATAGAAAATGGCGGCGAAGGCAGTGATTTAGCCCTGAAAGTCGCTAGAGAAATATTACAATACTATTTTAGTCGTTAATGAGTGATTGTTAATTGTTTTAAATCTGTTATAATAAAAGACGATGTAAAGAACGTTCAAAACGTTGAAGATGTTGAAGATGTTCAAGATGTTATGAAAGATAAAAAGCTTAATTTCTACAACTTAAGAGTTTGGAGATTGGCGATGGAGTTAGTCCATTTTATTTATCAATTGTGCAAGAAATTTCCAAAGGAGGAAATGTTTAGTTTGACATCACAAATGAAAAGAGCAGTAATATCCGTTCCTTTGAATATAGCCGAAGGAACAGGCAGAAGAACATAGTAAAGACTTCGCTAATTTTATTAGAAATGCTATCGCTTCTGACTTAGAGGTTTTGACCTGCGGAGAAATTGCTTTACAGGAAGGATTTATTGACCCTGGAGATTTTAAGAATTTGGAAGCGAAAACAGAGGAAATTTATTTTAAATTAATTGCTTTAGAAAAAAGCATTTTGAACAAGCGAAGCGATTGAAC
>CAZSLY010000038.1:0-4898 GCA_964608045.1 uncultured Gammaproteobacteria bacterium
ATGTTTATCAAATATTATCTTAAGAAGCTGGCTAAATGAGTTTTGTAACCGTCTAAAAGTAAGGATGACAAGTCAAATAAAAGCGGGGGTAAACTATGCCTATTTTAAATAAACTGAAAAACTATATTAAAATTTTTAAACACCTCCACTCCAAGGCCTTTTATTTCTTTTGGCTTTTTACCGCGTTTGCTATTCTCTATTTTCTCAATTCTTCTCTCTATAGTTTTATTTTCTTCGGAATTCTGATCAGTTTTTTAATTCTAAAAATTTCAGATGAAAGAGCGGCAATCTTAACCTTGGTTCTTTTGGGCCTATGCCCTTTTCTTTTAATTTTAAAAGATGAACCCTTGGCTGAATTTGCGGCAATTTACGCTTATTTGTTTTTATCCGCCGCTGTTTTGACTCAATTGAAACTGTTTTCAAGAAAAGAAGCAAAGAAAAAGGATAATCGTCTTCCTTTAAAAATTTTGAAAAACATCAATTCTAAAAGAGCTAATATCATTATTCTGATTTTTTTAACCTTGCTTCTTTTTCAAAAAATTCTAGTCAGCCGAGGCCAGATTGAAGCGGGGGATATTAATTTTCCTATTTATCGGGAAAGAGTTCTCGGAAATATACGGTTTTTGTGGAATAATTATGGAAGCGCGAACGGAGGCATAACAATGAATACATTTCCCTTTGTTTTGATCAATTCTTTTTTTAATCGTTTATTGCATTTATCAGCGGAATTAACCGTGAAGTTTGTTATTTTAGAAGTACTGCTTGTTAGTCTCTTTTCCGCGTATTTTTTAGCGCAAAGAATCTTTAAAAATTTTATTAAAAAAGACATCTATTTAGAATTTTGCAGCCTGCTTGTAGTAATATTTTATATCTTCAATCCCTATGCCTTAAATCGTATTTTCCATTTTTATCATTGGATCGCCTACCTCTTTCTGCCTTTAATTCTACTGATATTCATTAAACTCATTGAAACCAAAAAGGCGCGCTTTGCCGCAGCCCTGGCTTTTCTTTTAAGTTTTATCGCTTTTTCGCCTCATTATTTAATCTATGCGTCTATAATGCTAGGCTTATTTTTGATTGTTGAAATCATTAATACTCTTTGGCAAAATAAGCCAGGCAAGCTCAATTATTCAAATTTTTTAAAAAATATCGCTAATGTTTTTATTTGTTTGCTCTGTTTTATTCTCTTCTCCAGCCATTGGCTCATTCCCTATGTCAAAACAAGTCTTGTAGAAAACACTCCCCGAGCTCCTGGCTATATGCTGACAAAAGAATATATTGAAAAACCCATAGAAAAAATTAATCCCATTATCCAAACTTTAAGTTTAAATGCAAAATCCACAGAAAGTAAAGTTTTAAATCTTTTCTTCAAAATTTTTATTTTTATTTTGCCTTTTGTTCTTCTCGCGCCTTTATTCCCTTCTTTAAGAAACAAATATACGATTTTTTTCTCTCTCTTGGGAGTCTTTGCGGCAATTTTGTCTACGATGCCGATTTGGCATTACGCTTTATACCAAAGACTTCTTTTTGACATTCCTTATCTTAAAAACTTCGGCTGGCTCTTTAGAGAATCCTCGCGAATCAACGGCTTGCTTGCTCTTTCTTACAGTTTTTTATTGGCTTTTTTATTTTCAAGAGTGGCCTTTAAAAATGAATTTGGGCAAAAAGATAATCTTTTATCTAAAAAACGCAAAGCAAAGCTTAAAATTGAAAAATTAAATTCAAAGATACAAAAAATGAAAAACGACAATTATGTTTAAAAAGTATTACAAACATATCATTATTGGCTTTTGTGTGTTTTTTCTTTGGATTTACCTTCAGGGAACAATAGATAGAATTTTATTCCAAGAATTAGTCCCGATAAAAATTCCCGAGGAATTTTATCAGATCAACAGTTGGCTGGAGGATCAAAAAGATAATTTTAAAATCATTTGGCTTCCGCCCCAGTTTGGGGCCAGGATTCTAGATTGGGCAAGCGACCGACAAATTAACGATTTCGTTACTCCGTCCTCTGTCAAACCAACCCTAGCCACAACAATGCCCTACTCCCGACTTTATTATTTGTTCTTTGAAACTGCGATCAATACTGTTCCTAGATTGGACAAATTTTTTGACATTCTCAATGCTAAATATCTTATCTTCAGAAAAGACTTGCCTGAAGATTATGGCGAATCTCTATTAAATAGCCTAAAAAATAATCCGGATTTAGAGGAAATAAATTTAGAAGCGATAAATTCAAAGCTATTTTGCCAAAAATCTGCTCTTACAAAAAAAAATTCCGGAGAGATCCAAAAAAAAGAATATTTCGCGATTTGCGAGGAAGATAGAGAAAGTTATTTGCAAATTTTTGAAAATAAAAATTATGCTCCTTTAATTTGGATTCCGGAAAGCTTGAACCTAGTAATCGGCGGAATGGAAGCTATAGACATTCTAAATTCCCAAACAAATTTTGATCCCGTAAATCAAGAGTTATTTTTCGCAAACCAAGAACTGGATATTTTAGACAAGATTAAAGATTTAAAGTTTCAAAATATTATTTTCAATAACACTAACTTTGAAGATCTGGTCTTCGCTTTTACTAAAGACAAATATCTAATCGCGCCCGCTTCTTTGACCAATGAAGGAGAAGGGGAATGGCGCAAGGCTTCCACGGAAGAACCCTTGCACGGCGAATGGCACCGAGTGATTGACGGTTTAAAAATTTCAAATTGGGATTTTGATTTTGGCAAAAGCTTAATTTATTCAGAAACACCCAATGAAAAAATAAATATCCCCTTGCGCATTGACGAAGACGGAGATTATTTATTCATCTTGCGTTATTTCCAAAATAATAAGGGGGGCAGGTTTAAAATAATTTTGCGCCAGCAAGAAAAAACAATTAAAACATTAAATCTGAACAATAAATTCACCACTGAAAAGAACCTCTTGTCCTTTAAAAAGGGGGATTATTTTTTAAACATTGAGAATTTGGAGGGATTTAACACTGTTAATTTAATCGCTTTAGTCCCAGTAAAGGAATATCAACAATATGAAATGGAAGCCAACGCCATTTTAGAAAAAAATCGCACCCTTTATATTCAAAAAATCAGCCCGGAAATGACGATTGAACCTCTGGAATTCAATCTGCCCCGAGAAAACAACTATGAAGTTTCCCTAAGATTAAAAGGCAATCAAGGCGCGGCAAACGAGATTCAAGAGGAAGAAGAGAGTATGGCGGAAGGGGAAAAAAGCAATATAAACGAAAAAATTATAGACTTAGCGGCATTAGAAAAAGAAATTCCAGAAGACATTAATCTGCTTAGCTTTGGCAATCTAAAATATCATTTAACCCCAAATCTTACGCAAAAAATTTCTTGGCAAAATTTGGGAGAAATATTTTTGGGGCAAAAAGAAAAAATCCTGATTTATCAAAAAACTAAACCAACCAGCATTCTTACGGTGGATAATTTTTTCATCCTAGATCAGGGCAATTTGGAGCTTGACAAAAAAAATGTGGAGGATTTGGAAAGCCCGATCGCTCTTAAAGTCTCCAATCTTATTCCTCAAATTGAGATTCTCCAGGGCTCGCAAGTTTCGGAAAGAAGGGGGAGATTAATTAGCGATGCCATCAAAGTCCAAGAATATCAAAATTTCTATCTAGAATATAAATTTCAAGGAGAAAACTTAAAAGGCATAGATTCCAGAATCTTATTTTATGGCGAAGATTACGATCCTATTTACCAGCGCACGGCTTTTAAAGTAGAAGATCTTATGAATGATCAAATAGGCAATGTGGAGCAGAAAAAAATTTCCCATTTTTTTGGGACCCCTGAAAATACCTATTACATCAAAGTAGAATTTAAGGCTGAACCCAATTCAGCAGAAGAATCTTGGTTTGAAATTTCTGATTTCAAACTTTTTGAAGAAGAATCTTTAAGCGGCATAGATGCCTTAATGCTTTCTGAAGACAAGGAAGAAACAGAAGAATCAGAAATTAAACCCATTATAAGCTACGAGAAAATTAATCCGACTCAATATAAAATTTCATTTTCCGCAGTAGAAAAACCTTTTGTCTTTGCTTTTGCTGAAAGCTATGATCCAATGTGGAAGCTAAAAGAAAAAAAAGAAGAGGGCTATTTTCAAAAAAGATTTGGCTCTTTGTTTTCTAAAAACAATGATCTTTTCCCCCACTTTCCTCTCTATACTGTGATCAACGGCTTTTATATTGATCCCCAAAAACTTGAAACCAATGAATTAATTCTAGAATATGAACCCCAGAATTGGTTTGAAGCCGGCCTTTGGATTAGCGCAGACAGTCTGGCAATTTCGTTTTTCACCTTTATCATTTACGGAGTATACAAAAAGCGTAAGGAAAAAAGAGACAAATTATGCCTAATTTAGCCATAATTATTCCTACCTACAACGAAAAGGAAAATATTCAAGCGATTACTGCCGCCATCTTGGCCCAAGGGGAAAAAATCCGGCCTTATTCTCTTTCCGTGATTATTGCCGACAGCCATTCGCCTGATGGCACGGGCGAAATCGCGGCTAGATTAGCCCGGCAAAACTCACGCGTGCATCTTTTGGACATACAAGCGCGCGGCATTGGCGTCGCGCTAAAGCAAGGCTATGATTACGCCGCGGACAATCTGCTGGCCGATGTAATTGCGCAAATTGACGCTGATTTTTCGCACAACCCAAATGACATCCCTAAATTTATCGCCAAAATTCAGCAGGGATTTGATTTTGTCCAGGCTTCGCGCTTTATTCCGGGCGGGAAAAATAAGTTAGAATTTTACCGCGACCTATTCAGCCGCGGCGCGAATTTATTATGTAAATTGACGCTCGGCGTCAAAGCGATCACGGATTTCACTCCTTCATTCAGGGCTTTCAAAACTCGCCTTTACCGAAAAACAAAT
>CAZSLY010000039.1:0-4708 GCA_964608045.1 uncultured Gammaproteobacteria bacterium
AACCTGAAGTTCTTGATTAAATTCTTTAATTTCCTGTTTGACGCTGGCTATTTGCTTTTCTTTATTTTCTGTTTTCAAAACTTCTTCCATTTTTTGAATCTCTTTTAGCGAATTAACATCAGCCTTAACTTTAATTTCGTCAAAGGCAAGAGCGCTTGAAAGCATTAGTCCGGCTAAAAGACAAGCGACCTTTTTTACAAATTTTCTTCTTTTTTCTCCTTTTATCTCTTCGCTCTTATTAGTTATAATTTCTTTTTCTTTTTTAAGCAAAATTTTCTCTGTTTTCGGTTCCAGAGCTTCTTTTTCTTCGGGTTTTTCAATTAAAAGAGGCATTTTTTCAAACATAGATATAGTTATTATAAAGAATTTTTTAAAAAAGTCAATAACAGCAGAGTTGTTTTTATCTCTGTTTTTTGGTAAAATTAAATTGTATGAAAATAAGAAGTTTTATCGCGGTCAATTTGCCAAAAGAGACCAAAGAGGAGATAAAAAAGATAATAGATATTTTAGGCCGAAGTAGAGGGGGCATCAAATTGGTGGAGCCAGAAAATCTACATTTTACTCTTCATTTTCTAGGTGAGATTGGTCCAGAAAAAGTTATCACCGTTAAAGAAATTTTGAAAGAGGCGGTCAGAGATGCTAGGCCTTATCCTGTAAAAATTCTTGGACTTAATGCCTTTCCTTCAAGAAATAGACCAAGAGTTATTTTTTTAGAAGCAGTTTCTGAGAATAAGTCTCTTGAAAATTTGCAACAAAAAATTGGCCAGCAGCTTAAAAAAATAGGTTTGAAGATAGACGAAAGACCATTTACTCTCCATTTAACTTTAGGTCGGGTTAAAAATCAAGGCTTGAAATTGCCGGAGATAAAAATCAAAGAAAATTTAATTTTTAAAGCTATTTCTTTAGATTTAATGAAAAGTGAATTGACTCCTCAAGGACCAATCTATACTCTTATTGAGTCATTTCTGTTTTAATTTTTAATCTTTTTGTATTACTAAACACTAATTAAATCTATGGTTTCCGTTATTATTACTACTTACAAAGAACTTGAGACCTTGCCTCAGGCTTTAGAGGCGATTTTGAAAGAGAATGTCGCTGATGAAATTTTAGTCGTCGCGCCGGACAAGGAGACGGAAAATTTAGTCAAAGAGAAATATCCATCAGTTAAATTTTTGAAAAATGAAAAGATTATTAAACCAGCAGGTTTAAATTTAGGAATTTCGCAGGCAAAAGGGGAGATTATCATTTTAACTGACGGCGATGTGATAATTAAAAGAGGAAGCCTTGGATTATTACTTTTGGCATTGAAGAAAGAAGGGGTTGGCCTTGCTTGCGGTCAGCCAGTTTCTTTAAATTCAAGAAACAATCTTTTTGGTTACTGGTCTTATTTTTTGACTTTTGCCGCTCATAGACTACGTTTACAAAGTAAATTTTTTCCTGCTTCCGGCAATCTTTACGCTTTTAAAAAACAGCTTTTTAAAGGATTATCCGAAGAAACAATGGTTGATGATGCTTTAATAACGCAAATGGTTCTTTCTCAAGGATTTCAAGTTATTTATCTTCCTCAAGCCAAAGTTTTTGTTAAATACCCGGAAAATTTTAAGGATTGGCTCAAGCAAAAGATAAGGGCAACCGGCGGCTACATAGAAAAAATAAAAGAGCCCCTCCGGGGAGAAGCCAAGGTCTCTGCTAAAAGTCAAAAGAGCCCCTCCGGGGAGAAGCCAAGGTCTCTGCTAAAAGTCAAAAGAAAGATTGGTCTTGGAAAAATGAGAAGCTTTCAGCAGGAAATTTTTGAGGGAATCTATCTTTTTTTTGTCTACCCTAAAAATTTAAGAGAGTTTTTTTGGACAATTCTTCTTTATTTAGCCAGAATTTACCTTTGGTTTTTAATTTTTTGGCAGATCAAGGTTAGAAAGAAAGGAATTTTGCAGCTCTGGCAGCGAGTAGAAAGCACCAAGAAAATTTCGTAACGTGTAACCTATAACTTATAACCTATAACTTATAACCTATAACTTATAACCTGAAACCTGTAACCCAAGAAACTACAAAAAATCCCAAATAAAAAAGAACCCCCTTTTAAAAAGAGGGTTCTTTTGCGGAGTGCGGAGATTAGTGGTAATTATTTGTCTTTGGCGTCAGATCAATTGGTTTTAGCGTTTCAGTCTTTGGTCTTTCAGGCTGATGTTTTTTTTCTTTGAACCTTCTAAGATAAATTAAAGCGGCGACAACGACGATTAAAATTAGACCGATAAGCCAGAGGGGAACGCCGAACTTGAATAAACCACCTAAAGCGCCGGCTAAACCAATTGGTTTTTCTTTGACTTTGATTCTTTCTGTAGAAAAAACAGTTATTTGCGGAAAGTTATAGCTTAATTCTACTGGAATCTCAACTACTTCGCCCTGAGAGGTCTTTTCATCAATTTTTATCTTGAGAATAATTTCTCCTTCTTCGTCTTGAGCTAAATCGCCGAGAGCCAAGATCAAATTTTCAACCTTAGAAGTTAAAGAAGAATTGATCTGTCCTTCAGCCTGACGGCTTGAAGTATATTTCTCAAAAATAGCTTGTTCAGGCAAGAAGATTCTTAAATTAACTTTATTGGCTAAAGCGCTAGTGTCATTGCGATAATTGATGCGGAGATTAATTGTCTCGCTTGCTTGGGCTTCGTCTGGCGCTTCGGTTTTAAGAAACATTGTTTTTGAGATTTTGCTGCAAGAAGCATCAGGAACACATCTTAATTCAATCTCGCAGCCTTCTGGATTACAGGTTCTTTTTTCTAACCGTTCAAAACCTTGACAAGCTCCCTCAGCACAGCCAGCTTTTTGCCATTCAGAACAATTACAAGTCCTGGCCGCTGGTTGAGAGATTGGCCTTGAGGCAGGAACTGAGGAAGGAACATAGACAATCTTGGTTTGAGTTGGTTGAGAAGGGGGTGTCTTTGTTTGTGTCTTTGAAGAGGGTGAAGGTTGGGGTTGCGTTTGTGATTGTGGTTGTGGTTGCGTTTGTGATTGTGATTGCGGCTGAGACTGAGGTTGTGATTGAGACTGAGTTTGAGAAGCAGTGGTAAAACTTTTAGTTTCACCATAAACCTTACCCCGGACATTACTGGCCACGGCGCGGAAATAATAGATTGTTTCCGGGTGTAAATTAGTTAAACGATAACTAGAACTTTTAATCGTTTCACCGGCGTAGCTTGAACTTGGAGTTTGTGAGTTTAAGGAAGAGAAGGAAGTTCCCCATTCAAAATAAGCTGCGGTATTCAGACCGTGAGGACTGACTTCTAACCAGAGCACAGCGGAGTTGTGGGTACGGTCTGAGGCAGCGAAAGTCTTTACTTCTGGTTTGCGGGAAGAAAGAGTGGTAAAGTTCAGGGTTTGGCCATAAACAGTACTAATTTCATTTTTAGCCGCGGTTCGGAAATAATAAGTTGTTTCTGGCAGTAATTTGTAAATTGTTTCCTCAATAGAGCCGGTGTTGCCGCCTAAAATAGTGCGCACAAAGGTTTTTTCTGTTAAATTGTTGCTGGTTGTTCCCCATTCAAACCAAACTTCAGTGTCCGCGCCATTTGGATTAATTTGCGCTTTTAAGGTCATTTCATCTTCATAAAAGCTGGGGGTGAAGTTTTGACTGATAATTTCTGGTGCTTTGTAATTACTCACTCTAGCTCTGGCCACGACATAACCAGCGGT
Source organism: uncultured Gammaproteobacteria bacterium (assembly GCA_964608045.1). Lineage (GTDB taxonomy): Bacteria > Patescibacteriota > Patescibacteriia > UBA2591 > CG2-30-36-38 > CG2-30-36-38. Next base: position 3,688 of record CAZSLY010000039.1, read on the forward strand.
CTGGCTTCCAAGATCGCCTAAATTCAAACCGGCCGGAGTGACAATTTCATTGCCTGATTGACTATTAGGTAAAGCAGTGCCAGAGCTCCCATTTGGATACCAAAAAACATTTCCGCTTAATAAAGTTAAAATTTGGGCTTCGTTGAGATTAATAGTCACCGAACCAATAACCGTTGAGGCGTTATCCGCTAAAACATGACCGGTGGCTATTTGGGTTGTGTTCTTTTGATTAGAGAAGATAAGTCTGACCCTAACATTTTTAGCAGTTTCATTGCTCGTGTTGTAATAATAAATTAAGAAACTGACTGTCTCGCCCGATTGAGCGGAAACACTTTTTGTCCAGTTATGACAGCCGGGCCAATTAGTGTAATTGGACGCCTGAAGAACAGGATAATAACTGGTGTCAAAGTTTGCCGCCAGAATAAGAGACGGCAAACTTGACAATACTAAAACCAGGCCTAAAAAAAGGCTTAATGTTTTTTGTGTTTTTTGTTTTGTGTTTTCCATAATTGTTTTTATTTTATTTAATATTTATTTAGAAAAAATTATTTTCGGTTGGAGGAGGCTATCTTATTTGATAGCCTCCCTTTTTATGAAGACGGTGGATTAATTTGGCGGGGGTGGCGGGGGTGGCGGGGGCGGATTTGAGCTGCTACCACCAGTGGTAGCAGCTGAACTTATCTTTGGCAGGGGTTTGTATCCTGTCCAAAGATTAAGCTCCTTACCAAGTAAGATGCCAACCCCTACTTGGCATTTGATTTCTACTTGTCCGGTTCCCCCCTTCCAGATAGGAATGATAGAGAGATTCCAAAGGAACCAATCTATCTTTCCGCCAAGGCCTAGTACGGGCCCGTAGTGGACCTCCTGAAAGGCGGAACTTTTCATCAGCCCCAAGACCTCTCCTCCCAGAAGGAAATAATAATTTCCCCCAGGAGAAGATGGAATCTCCCAGATCACGCTGCCACCTAAGGCGGTGACAGGAGAATCAAAGGAAACCGCTCCGGTTACTCGGAGGTCGTTT
>CAZSLY010000040.1:0-4691 GCA_964608045.1 uncultured Gammaproteobacteria bacterium
CGTTTAGCTGTTTCCTGGACAAATTCTTCCGGTAAATTAAAGGTTTTTTGGATTTTACGAACACTATCAAGCCAGCCATTATCTAATTCCTTTATCATCCCCTCTTTAGCCGCTGCCTGGACTTCAGGAGATTGAAGAATTTCTTCAAAAGATTCGCTACGTTGATAAGAAGACTCTTCATTTGAAAGTTCCATTCCTTCTAATAATTTTTCTAATAATTTTTTTTGTTGTTTTGTCAGAACCAAAAGAGTCTTTTCTTTCGTTTCTTTTTTATTTTGTCCTGGACCTTGTTCTGGGTTTATTTTTAAAATTTCCTCCGGCATAAAATTTTATTTTAATACCTCAATAATTTCTTCTAAACTTATTTTTAACGGTTCTTTCTCGTTGTAAATCCACATTTTTTGGCGAATAATTTTTCCCTGAAATTTATCGCCGAGTTTTTCTCTCAGTTCCTCTTCATTAAAACTTTTTTCTTTTAAAGTAACGGCGAAACTTTGGCCAGGCGTAAAATTAATAATTCCATCAAACTTAACATAAGCGGCCGGCGCGCCAACTCTTAATTCATTATTAATATTAACCAGGATTTTACCATAATCTGTCTCCGCTGCTTTTCCTTCTCTCTCCATTTTTTCTAAGGTTACCATTGCTTCATCAACTATTTTTTGCTGCTTTTCCGCTGATTCTTTTAACCCGTATTGCTCAAATTCTTCGCGAGTTAATTCTTCGGTCGGACTTTCGTGGTCTTTAAAATAAGCTAAAAGTTTTTCAAAATCTAAGTCTCTTTGAAGGCCAAGAATTGTTTTCGCGCTCCGCAAAAATTCTTCCGGAGGATATTGACGATTATCAATCTTGGTAACAAAATCAACCGCTCTGTCTAAAGTTTCTTGCTTTTCCACTAAACCTAAATCAACCATTGTCTTGTAGACAATCTCTGTGGTTGAAGTTACCTCTTTGGTCTCTTTGGCGTGATGGTCAAAATAAGCGGTATAGGTTGGCTCTTCATAAACAACGCCAAATCGATCGCCGGTATCTAAGTTAATCGCGCCTTTTAAATATTCTCCGGGTCTGACATAAGTTAAGTTGTCCGCATCTAGGCCGGCTTCTTTAAGAATACCAAGAGCGCATTTGCCATCTAGATCAGTAAAGGGTTTCAAAACCTGTTTTCCTTCTTTTTTATCAAACTGCAAAACACCGGACACAGCAAATTGTTTCCATTCTTCCTTGGTTTTTTCCTTAAATTTTTTGTTCGTCTCTTCCAAGGTAGCGGCATTTAATTCTTCCCAGGAAGATACTTTATCAAAAGTTATTTTTGCCGCCTCGCGGCTATATTTAAATTGTTCGGTCATAAACCTTTTAAACTTTTAAACTTTTAACCTTTAAACTTTTAACTTTTAAACTTTTAAACTTTTAACTTTTAAACTTTTAAACTTTTAAACCTTTTACCCTTTAAACTTTTAACTTTTAAACTTTTAAACCTTTTCAATTTAACCTGTTTTTACAATAATAATAACAAAAAATAAAGATTTGTCAATATAAACGTTTGACAAGCGCTTTGTCGGAAATAAGGACTCCAACAATTCCGAGAAAGAAAAAGAGCAGGAGGAATCCTCACTCCTGCTCAAAATTTAATCTTGGGCAGCTATGAAAGCTGCTGCCCGTAGGGACTGTATCCCTCCAATCAGGAGATACAGCCCTATTATTATCCCCGGGGGAAGGCACTCCCGGGAGATCAATAGGCCTACTGGCAGAGCTAATAAAAGCCCCACCAGCCCGACTGTCATGAAAAAAATAATAAATCCTATTTTCATTTTTCCCTCCTTTTTCCAGGGATTTACTCCCTGAATTTGTTATTTTCTGTTTAAATTATAGCAAAAATTTGACTTTTGTCAAGAGGAGAATATAATTAGATAAATTCCTTCAGCCTAAGGCTGATCCGCCTCTGGCGGAAATTCCTAAATTCCTAATTAAATATGCTCTGGAAAACAAGAAAAATCAAAAATAGAAAAAATCCGCCGGTTGGCGGAAAAAAAGGAAAAACAATTTTAAAGATTATCATTTTTGGGATTGTTTTTTTAATCTTCGCTGGCTTTCTTTTTCTTCTCATCAATTTAGTCATTGCCTCAAGACAATTGCCTGATCCTTCTAAACTTTTATCAAGAAACATTAATCTCTCCACGAAAATTTATGACCGGAGCGGAAAAAATCTTCTCTATGAAATCTTTAAAGAAGAGAGAAGAACTTTGATTAAAATTGAAGAAGTCCCTCAAAATGTCATTTGGGCGACAATTGTGGCTGAAGACAGAGAATTCTTCAAACACCAGGGTTTCAATTTAAAGGGGATGGTCAGAGCTCTCTTGGTCAATATTTTTCAAAGAAAACCAATTCAAGGCGGTTCTTCTTTAACCCAGCAATTTATCAAAAACGCTTTTCTCTCCCGAGAAAAAACTTTGTCTAGAAAAATCAAAGAATTGTTTTTAGCTTATCAAATTGAGAAAAAATTCAGTAAAGAGCAGATCCTTCAGCTGTATTTTAATGAAATCCCCTATGGTTCCAATGCCTATGGCCTTGCTGAGGCAGCGGAAATTTTCTTTGGAAAAAAACCAAGAGATCTTAGTTTAGATGAAGCCGCGCTTTTAGCCAGTCTGCCTAAAGCGCCAACTTATTATTCCCCTCACGGCAATCGCCTTGAAGAACTAACAGGCAGAAAAAACTATATCTTAAACGCTTTAGCCGAAGAAGGATATTTTGAAAAAGAAGAAGTTGAAGCAGCAAAAAAAATTGATACTCTGGCAAAAATCAAACCAAGAAAAGAAAAGATGCTGGCCCCGCATTTTGTTATGTATCTTAAAGAGTTATTGGTTAATAAATACGGCCAAAGAGAAGTGGAACAAGGGGGGCTTAAAGTAATCACTACTTTAGATCTTGAAAAACAAAAACTCGCTGAGGAAGCAATAGAAAAAAATATTCCTAATTTAGAAAAATTTGAAGCGCAAAACGCGGCCTTACTAAGCTTAGATGTTAAAACCGGAGAAATTTTAGCTATGGTCGGCTCCCGTGATTTTTTTAATGAAGAAATTCAAGGCCAGGTTAATGTCTCTCTCAGACCAAGACAACCCGGTTCTTCGCTCAAACCCTTTGTCTACGCTTTAGCTTTTTTCAGGGGTCTCACCCCTGAAACTTTGATTTTTGATGTTAAAACCAATTTCGGCTCCCCGGGTCCTTATCAACCAGCTTACTCGCCAAACAATTATGATTTCAAAGAATACGGACCAATGACCATGGCGAAGGCCTTAGCCGGTTCCAGAAACATCCCGGCTGTTAAAACTCTGTATCTGGCCGGCAAAGACAATTTCTACGAATTTCTGCAAAAACTCGGCTATGCTAATTTGCAAGACAAAGAACAATATGGTCTTTCTTTAGCTTTAGGCAGCTCTGAAGTCAATCTTTTAGAGCATGTTTCCGCTTTTTCAACGCTTGCTCGTCAAGGTATTAAAATTCCAACCCAGGCAATTTTAAAAATTGAAGACAGCCAGGGTCATGTTTTAGAAGATTTAGCCGGGGGAAAAATTCAGGAAGAAAAAATCATTGAACCTCAGATCGCCAGAGAGATAACCAAAATTCTCTCTGATAATAATCTCCGGGCTTATGTTTTCGGCGTTAAAAATCACTTAACTTTAGACAGGCCGGTGGCAGTCAAAACCGGCACTTCAAACGAATTTCGCGATGCCTGGACAGTTGGTCTTACCCCGGAGCTTGCAACTGGCGTCTGGGTTGGCAATAATGATAACCGCAAGATGAAACCAGGGGCTGACGGCTCAGACACAGCCGCGCCAATTTGGCAGGAATTTATGCTTCAAGCCCTAAAAGATATGCCAAAGACAAATTTCAATCAACCTTCTCCGACTAAAGTAGAAAAATCATTTTTAAGAGGAGAGTTTCCTGAAGAAATTACAGTCAAAATTGATAAGGCCTCAGGAAAATTAGCCACCTTCTCAACTCCAGAAACAATGATTGAAGAAAAAATCTTTAAAGTCCCGCATTCTCTTCTTCATTATATTGACAAAAACAACCCCCGAGGACCAATACCGGAACATCCAGAAAAAGACCCGCAATATTCAAGTTGGGAAAAAGGAATTTTTGAATGGCTTAAAAAAACAAAGATAGAACATCCTTTTCCGCCTCTCCTTGAAGATGATCTGCACACCCCGGAGAACAAACCCACGGTCAAAATTATTTATCCCCATCAGGGTCTTTTAACCGAGAGAGAATCGCTCCTTGTCAGGGCCGAAGTTAAAGCCAAAAGAAAAATCAGCCGGGTTAAATGCTTGATTGATGAAATTCCGGTTGATTTAATCCAAAAAGAACCTTATGAATGCTTGATTACTTTCAGCGGTTTTAACCAGGGTGAGCATAAAATCAAAGTTATCGCTTTTGATGATATTGATAATAGCGCCGAAGCAGAAGTTTCAATTTATCTTTCAAAAGACTTTGAAAAAAGGATCTTTTGGCAAAAACCTAAAGATGGTGAAATTATTAAAGTAAGTGAATTTCCTTATGAGGCCGTACTTTTACCATATCTTTTAAAAGCAAAAGCCGTCAGGTTTTATCTTGAAAAAAACGGCGAAACAAAACTTTTAGCCGCGACTTTTAATCCAGAAACAAACAAGGAGTTTAAAATCAAAATTAATTTT
>CAZSLY010000041.1:0-1753 GCA_964608045.1 uncultured Gammaproteobacteria bacterium
TTATTCAACATTTTATTGTTCTCTACTGTCAACTATATCATAGGCGAGCGCACGGTGTTGACTTTTGGCAAAAAATGTGTTATTATTTATACACTAAATTATAAGAGATTTCGTTTTCTAAAACTCTCAGAGCACGATAGAGATTTGTTAGCCAGCCAAAACATTAAAAGATTTGCTTTAATACCGTCGGGCAGACGGAAATCAACGCTTGCGGAGACCAGCCGTTAGGCAGTCGTTGAAGCAAGAATCTCCCGACTTTAGTCGTGGAGAGTGTCAATATTCCTAATCCTAAGAAATTAGAGAAAACTAAAAAAGCAATTGTTCAAGATGGAGTAAACAGTCTTCATATTTTGGCTGATTTTGATCGCACCCTGACCAAAGCAAGCATAAATGGTAGAGATGTGCCGTCCTTGATTTCAGTTTTAAGGGACTACAATTATCTTACGTCTGATTATCCAGAAGAAGCCAAGGCCCTTTTTAGAAAATACCGACCGATTGAAATTAACCCGGAAATTCCAAAAGAAGAAAAAATGAAAGCTATGGAAGAATGGTGGAAAGAGCATTACGATCTTTTAATAAAGTCAAAACTCAACCGAAAAGATATAGAAAATGTTATTAATTCAGGTAGAGTTGAATGGCGGGAAGGTGCTTTAGAATTTCTTGATTTTTTAAAAAAATATAATATTCCTTTAGTCATCATTTCCTCAAGTGGTTTAGGAACTCTTGCTATTTCTTTATATTTTAAAAAATCCAATAAACTTTCTGACAATGTTCACATTGTTTCTAATGAATTTGAATGGGATGAAAATGGATACCTTATCAGGATAAAAATGCCCCTCATCCATAGCCTGAATAAAAATGAGATAATTCTCAAAAACTTTCCCTTTTTTGAAGAAATAGAAAACAGGCCGAATGTTATTCTTTTGGCTGATAGTCCTGATGATATTAATATGAAGGCCGCAGGTTTTTGTAAGGAGCTAATTAGCATTGGCTTTTTGAACAAGAAGGTGAAATCTAATTTAGAACAATACAAAAATATATTTGATGTAATCATTACAAGTGATTCCGAGATGAAATTTGTAAATGATTTATTAAAAGACATTTTTAGATAGTTATTTAAAAAGGTCAAATAAGGTCGATTTTAATTAAAAATTATTTTTATGAAAACTAAAAAAATAGTTTTAGTCATTGCCTTAGTTTTACTCGTAGTTTTATTGACCGGCTGCTTGCCTAAAAAGTCAACTCAAGAAGGAGTCGGGACAGAAAAAAGCGAAGAAACAGAAGAGAAGATAAAGGAAGAAGGGAGAAAAGAAATTGGCTGTTTGACAGAAAAAGAATTTTTAAATATTTTGCCTGAAAATTGGCCGGGAAATTTCAAAGCAATGGACAAAGGGGGTTGCCTTACAGGAGACGAAAATTGTTGCGAAGGGATTGATTTTATAGTTGGGGATCTAGAAAAAGAAGGAAAATTTGTTCAATTTTTCGTTTATAGAGAGAGAACCTCAGCTGAAGCGCGGGAATCGCTTGAATTTCAGATTGGTATTTCAGGCGGAAAAGATGTTTGGAATAAAACCAGTTTTAAAGGAAGTCCGGCTTACGAAACAAAAGACAAGATAGGTCTATGGTTGGTTCAAGATCAATATCTTATTCAGAGTATCCCTCAAGATGTTTCCAGAGAAGAGTTAGAAGAGATTATAGGAGCTTTGAAAATTTGATGAAAGCGTGGAAAACAAAAGAGTAAGGATTGTGGTTT
>CAZSLY010000041.1:1853-4617 GCA_964608045.1 uncultured Gammaproteobacteria bacterium
TTGAAGATTTTGAGATTAAGTATGATTAAAACCAATAAATTCAGGATATTTCTTTTGTTTTTTTTCTTCACTTTTCTTTTAGCTTCACTTTCTTTAGCGCAATCAGAAATTAAAGATGGTGATTTAGTTAAAACTGAGGAAGGAGAGACAATTTATTTAATTCAAGGGAAAAATAAAAGACTTTTTCCTAATTTAGCAGTTTATCAATCTTTTAGTTATCAAGATTTTTCTCAAGTTAAAGTTGTTACTCGGACTCAGCTTGAAAATTACTCTGAGAGAGAACCAATGGTTTTTAAAGATGGAACTTTATTAAGAAAAGAGGATGAACCAACTGTTTTTTATGTTGAAGAGGGAAAATTAAAACGTATTAAATCAGCAAAAATTTATCAGACCTTATTTAATGACCCGAATTGGCAGAAACTTATTTGGCTTCCAGATGATTTTTTTGTTAAATTTCCTTATCCTGAGGGAGGAGAGGTGAATTCTCCGGGGGAGATAGAAAAAGTTTCTCCTTCTGAAATTTCTCCAGAGCTCAGGATTTTTAATTTATCAGGAGACCTGGAAAAAAGTTTTTTGGTTTTTGAAAAAGATTTTAAAGGAGGAATGAATTTAGGAGCAATTGATTTGGAGAAAGATGGCGAGGATGAAATTTTGGTTGTCGCTGGTTTTGGCTCAAAGCCAGTGGTTAAAGTTTTTCGTCAAGATGGTTCTTTAATAATTGATGAGTTTTTGGTTTTTGAAGAGAAGTTTAGGGGCGGGGCGAATGTAGCTTCAGGCGATATTGACGCTGACGGAAAAGAAGAAATTATCGCCGGTGCTTTTTTTTACGGCGGACCACAGATAAGAATTTTTGATAGGGAGAGAAAACTGGAAGCAAGCTTTTTCGCTGATGATGAAAATTTAAGACAAGGAGTAAGAGTGGCGGCCGCTGATTTAAACAATGATTTTAAAGTAGAGATAATTTGCGGCTTGGAAAAAGAGAAAAAATTTGTGGTCAAAATTTTTGGCTTAAAGGAGGATCTACGGCCTTATTTAATCAAAGAATTTTTGGCCTTTGAAAAAATTGAGGCTGGCGAAGTAAGTTTAGCGGTTGGCGATCTTAATGGTGACGGCAAAAAAGAAATTATTGTTGGCGCTGGCTCTTCTCAGGAGCCGGAAGTCAGAGTTTTTGACGAAAAGGGAAATTTACTTTCCAAGTTTTTAGCTTATGAGAAAAATTTTAAAGGCGGGGTGAAGGTCGCGGCCGCTGATTTAGATGGAGACTCAAAAGAAGAAATTATTACGGCCGCTGGTTTTTCCGGCGGGCCGCATTTAAAAATTTTTGATATGAGAGGCAATCCAAAAATCAATTCTTTTTTTGCTTTTGGCAAGGCTTTTAGAGGAGGAATTAATCTTGTCGTTTTGAATTCTAGCTCTGGAAAAAAAATAGCGGTTATGCCGCGCTTAACCCAAGTCAAAGGAAAAGATTTTTATAAAGCAATTGAGATTGATCTTTCTCTGCAAAAACTTTATACTTATCAAAACGGGTTTTTAATTGAAGAGGAAAAGATTAGCTCAGGTAGAAGGTCAATGCCTACTCCGAAGGGTTATTTTAAAATTTTAAGAAAAAATTTAGTAGAATATTCAAAAAAGTACAATTTATATATGCCTCATTGGCAGCAGTTTACTTATAGCGGCGCTGGTGTCCACGGCTTGCCTTATTGGCAATATGGTGAAAAAAGGGTTTATGAGGGCGTTGGTCATTTAGGTATTTCTGTTTCTCACGGCTGTGTCCGACTTAGTCTTGAGGCAGCCAAAAGAATTTATGATTGGACTGAGATTGGCGATGAGGTGATTGTCCATTAATAACTTTTGAGAATATTTTTGAGTTCCTTGGCATTTTTGACCGCGAATCCCTGGCTGTCATTGTTGAAATAGATATAAACCTCTAAGTTTCTTTTGAGGTAGTTTTTGATTTTTTGCGCCAGAGTTTTCAGTTCTTTATTTGTATAGTTTGAGGAAAAAAGAATTTTTGAGCCGTGCATTCTGAAATAGACAAATGGAGCGGTGACTTTTTCTGCTTTTGGCCAGGCAGGGGAGTCGGCGATAACCCAGGCCATCTTGTATTTTTTAAGCAATTGATAGATCTTCTCTTGACACCAACTCTGATGCCTAAATTCAAAACAGAATTTCAATTTTTGTCTTGATTTTTTGGTGAAGATAAATTTTAAGAATTCATTTAAACGTTTAAAATTTTCTTGGTTATTTTTAAAAGACGGCGGCAGTTGAAAAAGAACCGGTCCTAATTTTTCTTTAAGGAAAAGAGCGTTTTTAAGAAATGAAGACCAGGCTTTTTTTATTCCTTTTAATCTCTTGATATGAGTGAGGTAGCGGCTGGCTTTCAGGCTAAAAACAAAATCAGGAGGAGTTTCTTGATACCATCTTTCAAACGTCGTTCGGCTCGGCAAATGATAAAAAGAATAATTGATTTCCGTGGTTTTGAAATATTTTGAAAAATATTTGAGCTTTCCTTTTGAAGGCAAATTTAGAGGATAGAAAACCGCATCCCAATGAGGATAAATCCAACCCGAGGTGCCGATGTATAATTTAGCCATCGGAGTATTTTAACAGATCTTGAAGATTATTGAAGGTTTTGCTATAATAAGCTATAGTTAGATTATTATATTTAGAATATAATTTTTTTAAAAGGTCGAATATACATAAGCAATTAAATTAATCATATGCCTTTAATTCCCTGGAGACCATTTAATTTAGATCGTTTTTT
>CAZSLY010000042.1:0-4569 GCA_964608045.1 uncultured Gammaproteobacteria bacterium
CCAAATTCCAAACAATATCAAAATTCTAAATTCCAAATTCTAAACACGTTTTGAATTTTGTATTTTGGTTATTAGAATTTATTTGTGATTTGTAATTTGTGATTTGTAATTTTACGGTTTATTTCTAAATCTATTCGTACATTTGTACTGATTTGTATGTTCGTTGATTATTGTATATTCGTTGATTCTGATTATATTCTTTTTTCTGAAAAAGAAAAGCGGGGACAATTTTTAATTTTGTCCCCGCTGATTTTCTCTATTACATTTTCTTTCCAGGGATTTCTGAGAGAAACGCTTTTATCCCCCAGCCAATGATGAAAAGTAAAACTACTATCAGAGGGATTTTAACTGTTAACCCAGCATCCTCCACGAAAAAGGAGCCACATCTGGACAACAAATAAAGTATCGCTCCTATCATCACTCCGCAAAGCGTAGTCTTTGGGAATTTTTTCAGCAGCAGATTGATAACGTAGATCACTGCTCCCCAAATGACCACTGCCCCTGCAATCAGGTAAACATTATAAAGAATGTCCATCTTTCCTCCTTTTCATTTTACCGATTTTAGAACCGGCAAAAGAATCGTGTCTCCAACCCTCAAATCGTAAGTCTTATCAATTTGAGGGTTTTTTTTCAAAACCAAATCGACGACCTCCCGGGTGTCATATTGGCCTGGATTGCACCTTCTGGCCAAACACCAAACCCGCGTTCTCGGTTTAGAAACAACGAAAATCTCATAACCGACGATTTTCTTTTCTAAACCAGAGATTCTTTTTTTCTCACTTCTTCCACTCATAATGGTCAATGCGGCTACCAGCCAGATGACGGCGATGATTATTACCATCCACCAATTTTCTCCCAACCTATTTCTTTTCATTTCTATTTCCCTCCTTTATTCTTTAAAGAAAAAAAATTTTGTCTTTTAAAGACAATATAATTAAAGCAAAAATTTCAAAAAAGTCAATGGTCTGTTAGGTAGGTCAGAACTCACTAGTCTCCTTTTCTAATGGCCAAAGAAAAGTCATTGCCAGCAGAAATAGCCATAATATTATCAAGCGGCTCTTTGATTAAAAAATTCAAAAATTTATTTTTCAAAACTTTAACCGGCGAGAAGCGGTCGTGGATGCTCAGGTCTCCCAACTGACCAAAGAAATTATAGCCCCAGCTGTAGACTTCACCGCTCCTGGTCAAAGCCAAAGAGTGATGAGCGCCAGCGGCCAAACTTTTAATCAAAGGAAGGTCTTCTAAAAGAAAGGGGCTGTTTCTATCTTTTCCTAAAACATCACCTAATTCTCCGTGTTGACCAGCGCCCCAGACAAAAAGCAGTCCGGCTTGAGTTAAGACCAGGGAATGATTATCGCCAGCCGCAACTTCTTCTATATTTTTCAAGTTTTTTATTTCCACCGGTTTATTTCTGTCCTTATTATCTCCTAGGCCCAACTGACCAAAACGATTATAGCCCCAGCTGTAAACTTTATCATCATCAGTCATAGCTAAAGAATGGCCAAAACCAGCGGCGATCTTTTGCGCATTGGTTATTCCCACCACCTTGACCGGGGTTAATTTTCTTGGCGAAGGAACACCATCGCCGATTTGGCCATGAGCATTATCACCCCAGGTGTAAATAAAACCATCAGAGGTTAAGGCCAAAGAATAAAAAGCGCCAGCGCTAATACTTTCAATTTCCGGAAGATTTTTAACCTCTAAGGGAGTAATTTTTGGACTTAAGGTGCCATCGCCTAATTGGCCAGATTCGTTTTTTCCCCAGGCATAAACTTTGCCTCCATCTGTCAAAGCTAAATAATGTTTTTTACCAGCGGCAATTGCTTTAATGCCGGTTAAAATTTTCTTTGGTCTTTCAGGGGTCTCACCCCTGAAATAACCCCAGAAATAAACTTCTCCTTGCCTTGTTAGGCCGAGCGCGCCTTCCTCAGAAGCGGCTAGGGCAACAACCCTTGATAATTTCAGTATTTTTTGCGGCGCTTTTTTGTATTTTTCATTTTTAAAACTGACCTGTTTTGCTTCATTATTCCCCCAGCCCAAAACTTCGTAGTTTAAAAAGGTTTCTACCTGTTCTTCTTTCTTGTTAAAAACTTCAAAATAATTTTTTAGATTTCCGCCGTCCTGGCGGGCTTTAGTTTTTTTAACCTCAAGCAAAGCAGCTAGTTTATAAAATTCGCCTTGATTTTTTGTCTGATAAAAATAGCAATCAAGCCCGGCTCTTGGATCTTGAGGAACAAAATCTAAATATTGAGGTACCAATTCTTGAAATTCTTTTTTTAAATCTTCCAAACAACCGCCTTCATCTTTAATCGGATAATGGCCATTTTTTTCAAAATACTTTTCCATTCCTTTTTTAAACATTAAAAGATCATTTATTCTTTTTTGATCAAAAGAACTTAAATCTGCCCTCTCAACTGCTCCTTTTAAAAAGAAGGCGAAAGGTATGGCGACTAAGATAATAACGAAAATAATTTTAGTGAGTTTCATATTTTTTCTGAAGAATGACTAAAAAGGTTAAAATTAGACCTAAAATGACCAAACTTTTAAAAAGAATTTTTGTCCTGTCTTTTATTTCTCCTTCGCTTCCGGCTAATTCAATTTTAATTTCTTCTGGCTTTTCATTTTTTATCTTAAAATCATTAGCTGCTTTCGGTGTGCCGCCAGGATTCAAACTATTCTGCCAATTAGAAACTTCACGGCCAGAAACAAAGGGAGAGACTCTTGACATTGTTTTCTTGCTTTTGTTTGAGCCGGCAAACCAACCAGCCGAGCAATCAAGCAAATCAACAATTTCTCCTCTTTCATTTTCAAGAACTAATTTTTCTCCTTGATTTGAAAGTGCTCCTTTATATATCAGGTCAGCCTCAACATAAGGGACGCTGATGTTATCTGTTCTCTCCAAAAGAAAGAAATCTTCAGATCTAATTTCTCCTTTTAAATTTATTTTTATCTTCCCTCTTTCGCTTTTTAAGCCCCAACCTTCAAGGGAAACATTCTCTTTTTTAGGGTTATAAAGTTCAATCCATTCATCAGCTGAGCTTGAAGCATTGCCCATCCAGCAAATTTCATTAATCACCACTAACTCTTGAGCTGAAATTTTAATAGGGAAAAGAAGAAAAAGAAGAAAAACAAGGAATCTAAATCTCATTATTCAAATTAAAACAAATTTTTAAAAATTGGCAACAGCAAAGCTTGACGACTATCTTTAAGTTGATAGAATAAAAACACAAAATTAAATCCCGAAAAGGGAGGGAAAAAAATGAAAAACTTAATCAATTGGTTAATTAGAAAAAAAATTGAATTCTGGGTGAGAAAAATTAGAGAAGATAATGCTGAGGCAATTCTGACGAAGATGACCCGGGAAATGGAGAAACTGCCGCTTGAGAAGAAAGCAAAAAGAAATCTTGAAAATCTCAAAGGTGTTTTTTTAAGTCCAAAAGGATTGGCCTATCTTAGACGAATCGTAGAAGGAATAAATCCTTTGGCCAAAAGAAAATTTCTGAATTTTCTGCTTCGTATTTCAGCCATGAGAATGCCCGGTTTCTATCAATATCAGAAAAAATATCATCATGACCCGTTATTTACTATTTTGATTAGCCCGACGATGAGATGCAACCTCAAATGTGAAGGCTGCTATGCCAATAAATATAAAAGGGAAGATGACTTGCCAGTAAAGTTTTTTGAAAAAATCATCACTCAAGGAAAGAAAATGGGGGTGATTCTATACACTATTTTGGGCGGTGAACCATTTCTGCTCTGGCCGGAACTCCAGCAAATAATCAAAAAGCATCAAGATGTCTATTTCCAAATCTTTACCAACGGGACGATAATCAATGAAGAAATAGCCGAAGATTTGGAAAAATTAGGCAACGCGGTGGTTGAATTCTCTCTTGAGGGCTTTATTGATGCCACTAATAGTCGAAGACAAAAAGGGGTTTTTGAGAAAGTGATGACCGCGATGGATATTTTAAAAAAACACGGCGTGCCTTTCGGCTGTTCCTGCTGTGTCACCAGCCGAAATGTCAAAGAAGTAATGTCAGACGAGTTTCTTGATCTTTTGCTTAAAAAGGGAGCGCTTATTGTCTGGTACTTTCTTTATATGCCGGTTGGCGGCGCTGCCGAACCAAAACTGATGCCTACGCCCGAGCAAAGAGAATGGATGAAAAACAGAGGCGCAGAAATCAGAAAAACTAAAGCAATTTTTATAATTGACTTCTGGAATGACGCGCCTTATGTTAGAGGTTGTATCGCCGGAAGACTTTTCATTCATATCAACTCCAATGGCGATATTGAGCCTTGCATCTTCTTCCATTTTGCCACTCATAATATCAAAAAAACTTCCTTGGAAGAAGCTTTAGAATCAGAATTTTTCAAAGATTTAAGGTCAAGACAGCCATATAGCGAAAATCTCTATACTCCTTGCACTATCATTGACCACCCAGAGGTTTTAGATGATCTTCTTAAAAAACACAAACCATACCCTACTCATGAGGGAGCGGAAGATGTGATCAATAAATTTTTTCCCTGTCTGACGCTTTATTCTCAAAAGGTAAAGGAAATTTATCAGCG
>CAZSLY010000043.1:0-4492 GCA_964608045.1 uncultured Gammaproteobacteria bacterium
TTATAATTTGCAGAGTTTCAAAAGAAAATTTATGCGTATTGGTCTTGACGCTCGGCTTTACGGTCCGATTGGCAAAGGGGTCGGCCGTTATAGCGAAAAATTAATTGAGAATTTGGAAAAGATTGACCAGCAAAATGAATATTTTGTTTTTTTAAGCAAAGAAAATTTTGCTTTTTACAAGCCGCAGAATCCTAATTTTCATAAAGTACTCGCTCCTTATCCCTGGTATTCTTTCAGGGAGCAATTTTTTTTCCCGAGGTTGCTCCAAAAATTTAGATTAGATTTAGTTCATTTTCTTCATTTTAATGTGCCTCTTTTTTATCCCGGCAAATTTCTGGTCACCATTCATGATTTAGTTCATTATCTACCAAGAAAACAAGTTCTCAGTCGTAATCGTTTTATTTACTGGTTTAAAAAAATCGGCTATCATCTAGTGATTCAGCATAATGTCAAAAGAGCAGAAAAAGTTATTACCGTTTCTCATTTTAGTCGGGACCAAATTTTGAGGTTCACTACTGCTAATCCTTCAAAAATCAAGGTAATTTATGAGGCGGCTGATTTTCCTCCTCGGATTTCCAAAGAAAAGCAAGAAGTTGAGTTTTTAAAAGAAGTTCCTTATTTATTATATGTCGGCAATGCTTTTCCTCATAAAAATTTAAATCGTTTGCTCCAGGCCTTTAAAATTACTCATTCTTTTTTAGACATTCCCAAGTTATCTTTAGTTTTGGTTGGTGCTCTTGATTCTTATTTTAAAAAACTTAAAGAATTTAGCGAGCAGATAGGTATTGATAAATCAGTAATTTTTACCGGTCGGGTGAATGAAGCAGAATTAAAATGGCTTTATGAGCATGCTCTCGCTTATGTCTTCCCTTCTTTAATTGAAGGTTTTGGCTTGCCAGGATTGGAAGCCATGGCTTATGGCTTGCCAGTGGTTAGCTCAAACGCTGGTCCTTTGCCGGAGATTTATAGCGAAGCGGCTTTGTATTTTAACCCGGAGGATATTATTGATCTAGCAAAAAAAATCACCAGAATTGTCCAAGGCCAGAATTTAAGAGAAGAATTAATCAAAAAAGGTTTTGAACAAATAAAAAAATATTCATGGCAAAAAACAGCCAAAGAAACTCTCGAGGTTTATCAATCTTTGTTAACTGGTCAATCTTAATTTTATGGTCAGGTTTAATTTTTTATCTTTCTTCGATTCCTGAGCTAAAAAGCGGACTGCCATTTTTTTGGGATTTGATTTTTCGCAAATTTGCTCATCTGACAGAATATTTAATTTTATTTTTCCTTTGGTTCCGAGCTTTAGATTTTAAATCCTTAAATAAAAAGAAACGTCTTGCCCTGGCTTTTGTCCTTTCTTTGCTTTACGCTTTTTCCGACGAGTATCATCAATCTTTTGTTTTTGGTCGTCAAGGATGTTTAAAGGATGCGGGAATTGATTGTTTAGGAATTTTATTTGGATATTTTCTTCTGAAATTAACAATTTACGACGCTAAAAGAAAAGATAAAATAAGAAAAATTTAAATTTATTTTAATTTTCAACGATGTTTGTTCCACGTGGAACATTTATCCTTAGACCAAAAAGCCGAAGCTCTAAAACTAAAGACGAAAAGGAAGAAAGGATAAAAGATAGTCCTAAAAATTTTAAGTCCCAAGCTATGATGTTAGGATTTCCCCTCGCTCCTTTGACCAGCTTTAAAATCGGCGGTCCGGCTGATTATTTTTTTGTGGCTAAAAACAAAAAAGAATTGGTTAAGGCAGTTAAATTCGCGCAAAAGCAGAGATTGCCCTTTTTTATTTTAGGTCAAGGAACTAATCTTTTAATCTCAGATCAAGGTTTTCGAGGTTTAGTGATTAAATGTGAATTGTCAAAAATTTTGTTTTCTCCCTTAAAAATCAAGGCTGAAGCTGGCGTCTCTTTAGCGCAATGCCTGCAATTTTCAAGCAAAAAAGGATTAACTGGTTTAGAGTGGTCAGCTGGCATTCCCGGTAGTGTCGCTGGCGCGATTTATAATAATGCCGGCGCTTTTGCTCATTCAATTAAAGAAGTAGTGCAGAAAGTGAAAGTTCTTAATGTTAAAGATTTCAAAATTAAGACTATTTCAGGCGCAAATTGTGATTTTGGGTACAGACAAAGCATTTTTAAAAAGCATAAAGAATTGATTATTTTGAACGTGGAGCTAAAATTAGAAAAAGGGAAAAAAGAAGAGATTAAGAAGGAAATTAAAAAGTATTTAAATCAAAGGAGAAGAACCCAGCCTTTGGGGTTAAGTGCTGGTTGTATCTTTAAAAACCCGAGAAAAAGAGGAGAAATGATTTCGGCTGGGTTTTTAATTGAAAAATGCGGTTTAAAAGGAGCTCGTCTTGGCCAGGCGGTTATTAGTCAAAAACATGCGAATTTTATTCTCAATCAAGGTCAGGCGACAGCTCAAGAAGTTAGATCTTTAATTGATTTAATAAAAAACAAGGTGAGAAAGAAATTTGGTCTTAAACTTCAGGAGGAAATTGAATATTTACCCTGTTAGTAGGGTTAAAATTGATGTTTATTTGACATTAAAGGATTTGTGGAGCGAGCCTTTTAATGGGGGCTTGGTAATGTTCCACGTGGAACATTTTCCTTTGAAAATCAGAGAAAATTAAAGAAAGCTAATATTAAAAGCCAAAAACTGCATCGTAAAAGATGAAATTATGAAAATTTCTTTTAAAAAACTAAGCCAAAGCTTTAAAAATGCCTTTCAGGGTTTAAAAGCAGTGACCAAAGAGCATAGTTTTTATTTAATGCTTTTGATTACTCTTTTAATCCTTTTGCTTGCTTTTTTCTTAAAAATTTCTTTTTCCGAATGGCTGGTTTTAACTCTTTTGATTGGTTTAGTTTTATCTTTAGAGATTTTTAACACTGCCTTAGAAAAACTCCTTGATTTTTTACAGCCGAATCACTCAGAAAAAGTTAAAATTATTAAAGATCTGGTTGCGGCTGCGGTTTTGATTATCTCCCTGGTTTCAGTTGTCATTGGTTTGTTTATTTTTCTGCCTAAAATTTTCTAAAAATAAATTAAAAATAAAAAGGGGTAAATAGATGTTTTTCACCTTATTACCCCTTTTAAATCTTCTACAGGGTCAGCTCTAGTCCGTCATAGGCAGGGCTGACGTTGGGAAATATTTTTCGCGTATTTTCAGCGATTTTTTCTATCCCTTCGTCGGTTGCTGCCGGGTCATGATGACCTAGGACAAGATGTCTTACCTCTGCGGTTTTTGCTACCTTACCAGCCCATTTATCATAGCCGTGCCCCCAGCCAAAGCGAGCGATTCCTTCTTTGCCAAAATATTGCTCGTGGCTGTACTGACAGTCTAGATACAAAACATCTGCTTTTTGGGCGATATCTAGCAAGGCAGGATCAACAACATCGGCATATGGCTCGGTATCAGTAGCAAAAGCAAATATTTTTTCTTGATATTCTATTCGCCAGCCGTATGTTTCATTAGGATGGTGCAATCTTCTTACCCGAGTAAGAATCTCGTCCCTATCCTCCTTGATTTTAGTGCTAAATCCATTAAAGATAGGACGAAATTCCATTTGCGGGCCTTCAGCCACTATCTTTTCCCATTCTACCGGAAAGACAGGTGGGTCCATTTGCCCTTTTAAAACTTCTTCCAAGGTAGTTCCGCCAAAGAAGATAAATTTATTATTAGGCAAAAACTTTTGGGAAACAAAAATCGGAGCAAAGAAAGGAAAGCCCTGGGTGTGATCCCAATGAACATGAGTCATTAAGAAATAAAGAGTTGAGCCTTTATTAGCAAACATCTGAGGCAGAATCTCATCCCCAAATTCTCTTATCCCGGAACCCAGATCAATCACCAAAATTATCTTGCCGCAACGTACTACACAACAAGTGGTGTTGCCGCCGAATGTCCCCTTGAGATGAAAGGGCAAGTTGTCTATCCATTCTTCAGCCCTTTCTCTTGGTGGTTGTTCTTGGAGCGCTCTTTTTACTACCTCGGAAATTTTTTTCCGCAATTCCTTGATAGTTAAAGGAGCGGGTAAAGAACCGCGAGTTCCATAAAACTTGATTTTCATCGTCAATCACCTCCTTTTTTATTTAAAGAAATTTTCCCTTAAAGGGAATTTATGATTTAAATATTATAGAATTTTTTTTAATTTGTCAAGGTTTGAATAAATTTTTCTATTACTTTGTATATTTTTAGCATGCTTTTTATGTTCACATACTCGTCTTCAGCGTGCCAGTTTCCCCCAGTTACAGAAAAATCTACCGCGGAAATCCCTTTATTAGAAAAATATCTTACATCAGAAGAACCAAATTCACTCTTTTCTTTTATTCCTGATATCTTTTTTAGCAATTTCAGATAACGATTTTCTTTTGTAAGAAGCATTGGCTCTTTTTCTATTATTTGGACGGAGCAATTATTCTTTTTTGCCACCCTTTTTATTATTTTAATAATTTTATCAGGATTTGATTTTTCGCTATATCTTATA
>CAZSLY010000044.1:0-4449 GCA_964608045.1 uncultured Gammaproteobacteria bacterium
AATTATTAAAAAAATTAGCTCAAGGAAAAATAGACTTAATCATTGGCACCCATGCTTTAATCCAAAAAGAGATAAAAATTCCTCGCCTTGGCTTAATTATTGTTGACGAACAACACCGTTTTGGCGTGGCTCAGCGTCAATTTCTCGTTGCTCGCGGAACCACGCAGACCAATCCGCATGAAGCCGCGTTATGCCCGCATTTCCTTTCAATGACCGCCACGCCAATCCCTCGCTCAGTAGCCTTGGTCCTCTACGGCGATCTTGATCTTTCAGCCATCAAAGAAAAACCAAGCGGAAGAGAAAAGATAGAGACAAGGATTGTTAAAACCCAAGAGCTTAATTCGGTCTATCAATTTATCGAAAAAGAAATTAAAAATGGCAGACAGGCCTTTGTCATCTGTCCCTTGATTGACCCATCAGATAAACTAGGAGTCAAATCCGTTAAAGAAGAAGAAGCAAAAATGAAACAGGTTTTTCCGAAATTCAAAATTGGCCTGCTCCATGGCCGACTAAAAGCAGAGGAAAAAAATAAAATAATGAAGAATTTCCTAGAAAACAAAATCAATCTTTTGGTTTCAACCACTGTGGTTGAAGTGGGGATTGATGTCCCCAATGCTTCAATTATGATGATTGAAAACGCGGAGAGGTTCGGCTTGGCGCAACTCTACCAATTAAGAGGTCGGATTGGCCGCGGACCTGCTAAATCGTTCTGTTTTTTAATTCCCTCTGAGACAAATGAATCTATTGAGCAACGGCTCCGGGCTTTCATTGAAGCTGAAAATAGTTTTGCCCTGGCTGAAAAAGATCTCTCCCTCCGCGGGCCAGGAGAAATTTATGGCTACGAGCAATCAGGATTCTTCAAACAATTTAAGCTGGCTCGTTTTTCTGATACAGAACTGATCAAAAAAGCAAAAGAGGCGGCTTGTCTTTCCCTGCCTCTTTTTGAAAAAAAATTTCCCAGTTTAAGTCCTGAGCTAGATAAAATTATTTATCTAGAATAAAAGCGGTAAAACTTTTACTATAATATTATTATCTTAACAGATAAAAAATCTGTTTTAAGAAATCTTTTAAAAAAGGAGATGATTAAAATGGGAAACGAAAAAAGTGCTTCTGAGGAGGGCTATGATAAAGGCTATCAAGACGGTCGAGAAAGAAAAATTTCTTCCTCTGGCTCTAGTGTGCTTTTGGATCTTGTAGGTCTTTCTAATTCAGAGTTCGAGGATGGCTACGAGCGAGGCTATCAAGCTGGTGAAGAAGCCAAAAAGGATGAAGACTAAAGCCAAAGGGACATCTCTGAATTTAGAGATGTCCCTTCTCCTTTTTATAAAGATAGAAAGTAGCACTATTTTCTTTTTTACTTATTTGGCAAGGTTTCCATTCTGACATTGGCCAGTAAGCTAAAATTATTTTTGTTCCTTCTTTCACTTTTTCTTCAATTTTTTTCTTTAATTTAGGATGAACTTTAAGCGGAAGAAAGACATAAATTACCTCTGTCTTTTTAAGATCAAAATAAAAAAAATTACCGAATTTTATAGTAACGTTCGGATAAAAAAACGATTTTACTTTAGAATATAAATAAAAAATTGGTGAAATCTCAATGCCCACACCTTTTATTTTATATTTTTTTGCTAAATAAAATAATAATGAACCTGTTCCTGAGCCTAAATCGTAAAAAATTTCACCTGGTTTTGGTTGAGCCAGTTTAACAATTCGTTCATAATCTTTTTTGTGTATCGGGAGCCAAACAGAATCAAAAAACACGCCAAGACCTATAAATAAAGATAGAAAGAAGAGTATGCCGTAAATCATTTATTTAAATAACATTTTAATCGCTTCATTTAAATTTAAAACCTCAATAAATTTGACACCAGCAATCTCAATTTTCTCTTGAGCCTTTTTCGGGAGAATAATTTTTTTAAAACCGAGCTTAGAAGCTTCTTTGATTCTTTCTCTGACAAAACTCACTGGTCTAAGCTCACCGCCCAAACCAACTTCGCCAAAAGCGACCAACCGTGGGTCAATTATTTTATTTTTTAACGCGGAGACAATGGCCAAACAAACAGCTAAATCAATGGCCGGCTCCTCAACTTCCATGCCGCCAACCAAATTTAAATGAATGTCAAAGCTTGACAAGGGCAAACCGCAACGCAAAGAAAGCACGGCGACCAGCAGTCCTAAACGATTGAAATCAATGCCGATTGCCCTTCTTTGTGGATAACCATAAAAAGTTTTAGCCACTAAAGCCTGAACTTCAACCAAAAAAGGTCTTGTCCCTTTAAGAACAGCGGAAACAATCGAGCCGGAAATGTTTGTTTCTTTTTGAGACAAAAAAATTTCTGAAGGATTTTTTACCTCCGTCAATCCATTTTCTGTCATTTCAAAAACACCAACCTCGTTCGTCGCGCCAAAACGATTTTTTGCCGCTCTCAAAATTCTAAAATGATGATAAAGATCCCCTTCTAAATAAAGAACCGTATCAACTAAATGCTCTAAAGTTTTTGGACCGGCAACTAGCCCTTCTTTGGTAATATGACCAGTGATAAAAACTGGTATCCCTGTTTGTTTAGCCATGCTTAACAATTTACCAGTGCAAACTCTGACTTGATTGATACTGCCAGGACTTCCTGGCAGACCAGCGTCTGACATGGTTTGGATTGAATCAATAATGGCTAAAGCCGGCTGATATTTTTCAATAGTCGCACCAATAACGTTAATATCTGTTTCTCCTAAATACTGAATTTTTTTATCAGAAATTTTCAAGCGATCCATTCTCATTTTAATCTGCCCGGCTGATTCTTCGCCAGAGACATACAAGACAGAATTTTCAATTTTTCCTTCTTCAGTAAATCTGCCGTAGCTCTTAGCGAAGGCGGACAATTTATCCGCCGAAGGCGGATCCGCCTCTGGCGGACAATTTACAATTCTATCTGCAATCTGCGCCATCAAAGTAGATTTACCGCTGCCCGGCTCGCCGCCTAATAAAACAAGAGAGCCGGGAACAACCCCGCCTCCAAGCACTCTGTCTAATTCTTCAATTCCTGTTCTTAAACGAGGATAATTCTCTGCTTTAATCTGACTAAACTCAATAATTTTGCCAGCCGCAATTTTTATCTCTTCTTTTTCATTTTGAGCAACTACTTGTTCGCTAATTGTTCCCCAGCCCCCGCATTCTGAACATTGACCCAACCATTTTGGAAATTGAGCATCACATTTTGAACAAACAAAGATTTTTTTAGGCCTTTGTATCATGTTTTATTTGTAATCGCTAACCGCTTTAGTAACAAAATTTTGCACCGCGACTTTGACTAATCTATATCGATGCTAATATACGAATTGATACTAATGATACTAATATTCGTATAATTAGCATGCATTAGTATATTGGTACCGCGATTTATTTTAACTTGATGTCTCTCAAGATACCCAGGTCTTTGTCTGTAAAATAAAGCAGGCTCTCATCATCAGAGACGTAAAGACTTTCAACATTATAACCACCCATCGCTCCTTCGGCCACAAGAAAAGATTCCCCAGTGGCCACATCAATTTTATAAAATTTATCTTTTGTGCCAGTGGCTAATTCTGGCATCATCCCCGCACCTTCTGGCAAATCCTCCGGGACAGCGCAATATAAAGTATCGCTTGTTTTATTAAAACTACATTTATGCGCCCAGGTATTAAGACCGGTATCTATCTTGCCCGAACCAATCTCATCACCTTGAGCATTCACCAAATAAAGTCTTGGTTTATAATCGTTGTCCATACTATAAACACTGTAAGTGATTTTATCGCCTTTAGGCGCCCAGGCCGGCTCAAAGCCGCGGCCATCAACAATTATTGGTTTAAAATTTTCTCCATGGAGACCAATTAATAAAATGCTTTGCTCCCAGGTTCCTCTTGGCTCACCAGTTTTAGAAAAAGCGATTGTTTGATAATTTGGTGAAGAACTGACCATCACTTTATCCGCATTCTCGCCCATGTGCTCAATCGGCTTTGCCCCTGTTCCGTCAAAATTGCTAACTGCTAACCAATTATTTTCTGGATATTTGCTTGTTGATTTGAAACTAATTTGCGTGCCCGAAGGATTAAAAGAAAAATCTTCCCAATTTCTAGGCAAGATGTATTGTTTTTTCTCAACAAAATCATAGGTTGTTTTAAAGCCGTCCGGATATTCAAGAACTGCTTTATCTTTTGTTGGCGACCAATTAATTTTTTGAACATTATAAAAAACTTGATCAGTCATTAATTCTTTTCTGCCATTCTCATCAATCTTATAAAAATGTCCATCTGCTTCATCATAATAAACACTGTTTCTGCCATCAGAGCTCAAAGTCGCGGCTGTTGTTTTAACATCAGAGACAGGATTAATCCAAGTCCTTCCCCCAGCCGCTACCTCGTCAATCTCTGGCACTTTGACAACTGGCGGCGGGACAACCGGCACTTCAACTTCCT
>CAZSLY010000045.1:0-4418 GCA_964608045.1 uncultured Gammaproteobacteria bacterium
TAAGTATAATTTAATCTCTAATTAAATCAAGATGAAAAACAAAAAATCTATGTCAGGACAGTGTGAGATTTGCGGTCGTGGAGCAAAAGCAAGTTTCAAAAGAAGCCACTCTCGTATTGCAACCAAAAGAAGACATTATCTTAATCTGCAAACCGTTAAAATCAACGGAAAAAAAATGAGAATTTGTACTCGCTGTAAAAAGAAAATAAAAAAAGAAAAGAACAATTAACTTTTCACGGGATGTAGTATAAGAGTAGTACGTGCTCTTGGGGTGAGTAAGGCCCGGGTGCAATTTCCCGGCATCCCGAAAGACCAAAATTTTGCGGTCCCGATAGGGTCGGGAAGAATGATCTTTATTTAGGGTCAATTAACGACTTGAAAAATGGACCTGTCCCTTTTTTTTAAAAACGAAAATCTCTCTTAAAACTCTTTGCCCTGGCCTTGAATAAACAAGCGAGCCGCGAGCGCTTTCTTTAATTTTTTCTTGTTGAAAACCAATTTTTAAGATCTCTTCTAAAATAGGCAAATAATATTCTTTTTCTTTTACCCTGTTAAATTGTCCACCTTCGGTGGACACCTCGCTTCGCGAGGATTTAATAGGGTAAATCTTAAAAACAGGGAAAATAATTACTACCCGGCCGCCTGGCTTTAAAATTCTTTTAAAAGAAGCAAAAGCTTGAAGATATAAAGAAGAGAGATTCAAGATTTCTTCTTTGATTTTTTGTTCGTTTAATTTTCTAATAGGTCCTAAATATGGTTCAGTCACAATTGCCCCAAAAGAAGCGGGGGGAATCTTCCGCCAAATTTCCCTAACATCTGAAAGAAAAATTTTGGTCTGGGATTCTTTTTCAAATTTTGTTTTTAACCAAGCCAAATTTTTCTTAGCGCCGGAAATTGCTTTTTCTCCGAGATCCGCGCCAGTTAAATCCTGATAGCCCATTAAAAGCGCCTGGCCTAAAATAGTGCCGCTGCCGCAAAAAGGATCTAAAATTTTGTCTTCTTTTTTGGCCTGAGCCAAGTTAATCATTATTTTAGCAAGTTTCGGCGGAATTAATCCTTCTTTAATTTCATGAGCAGGTCTTGAAAAATCAAATTCAGCTTCTTCTTTAACTGACTGCAAAGCTTTTGTCCGGCCAATTAAAATTTTTTCCTTTCTCATCAAAAAAACCAGCTCCACTCCTTTCTCTAATAATTTATTTTTTAAAAGAGTAAAAGTTTGAAGATATGGTTTATCTTTTGTCAGAAGAAAAGAAGCGCTTAAATTTTCTTGCTTAAAAAGTTTTTTTAAAGAAACTGAATATTCTCTAATTTTTATTGGGGGAAAGTCATCTTCCGCATAAAAACTCAAACCAAAAAAAATTTTTTCTTTTTTAAAATCTAAAATAATTTTTTTAATTTCTTCTAAAGAAATCTTTTTTACTTCTTTTAACACTTCCCCGCATTTTATAATCCCGCCTAATTCTTTTTGCCAGATTTGGTAATCTATTTTTTTGTCTGTTTCTAAAATCGCAAACTTTGAGTCTATTTTTAATTCAAAATCCCGGCCAATTCTTATTTCCGCAAATTTCTGAAGCTCTTGAATTGACAATTCTTTAATTCTGCCTAAAATAAAGAAAGATTGCATTTTTTATTTAATTATATATAATTAATTTATGTATGAACTGCTGACTATCATCCCCGCACCTTTAACGGAAAAGGACCTGCCTTCTGTCTCTTTAAAGATTAAAAATATCATTGAAGAACAAGGCGGTCAAATCAAGGAAGAAAAAAATCTTGGTGAAAAAACTTTTTGTTATAAAATTAAGAGCATCTCTCAGGGTTTTTATTTGCTTTTTAACTTTAAGATTGAAGGAGAGAAAATAAAAATCCTTGATGAAAAATTAAAACAAACTTCTGAGGTTTTGAGACATTTAATTATTAAAAAATAATAAATTAAATCCTATGAATGTCAACAAAGCTATTATTTTAGGCAATCTCACCCGTGACCCGGAAATAAGAACCACCCCTCAAGGCCAAAACGTTGCTTCTTTCGGTGTGGCAACTAATCGCTTCTGGACAGATAAAACAACTGGTGAAAAAAAACAATTGGTTGAATTCCATAATGTTGTCTGCTGGCGTCGTCTTTCAGAAATCGCACAAAAATTTCTTAAAAAAGGAAGTTTAGTTTATATTGAAGGCAGGCTGCAAACAAGAAATTGGACTGATCAAGCAGGGAATAAAAGGTCGCGCACAGAAATTGTTGCGGAGAGAATACAGCTCGGACCAAAAGGAACTCGACCTCAAGTTCCGGAAGAAATTAAAGAAGAAAAGATTGAAGAAATCGAAGAAATTCCTTCTGAAGATAAGGAGGAAGAAATCAATCCCGAGGATATTCCTTTTTAATTTTAATCTATGAGATTGAGATATTGTTATTTTTGCACTAACGGCATTAAAAACATTGACTATAAAGAAGTAGAAATTTTGAGCAGGCTTATGAGTGAATGGGGGGGAATTCTCTCGGCTAAAAGAACCGGCACTTGCCGCAAACACCAAAGAAAGCTCAATCAAGCAATTGAAAGAGCAAGGTTTATGGCTTTACTCCCTTATACCGCTATTTAGGCTTATGGAACTTAGCGATTTAAAAAAAATCGGTTTGATTATTAAATTAGACAATAAACCTTTTCAAATTTTAGAATTTTCTCATGAAAGAACTGCTCAACGCCAGGCGACAGTCAAAACTAAATTAAAAAATTTAATTACCGGTCAAGTTTTAGAAAAGACTTTTTCAAGCAGCGATAAAATTGAAGAAGCAGAAATTAAAAAAGAAAAAACGTCTTTTCTCTATCAAAAAGGAGATGAATACTATTTTTTAAATCAGGAAAACTTTGAACAATTTCCTCTAAAAAAAGAGATTCTAAAAGAAAAAACAAATTTTCTTAAAGAAGGGCTTGAATCTGTAATTTTATTCTTTGAAAATCAACCTCTTGATTTAGAATTGCCTAAAAAAGTTGATCTTAAAGTTATCTCCGCCCCGCCAGCGGTCAGAGGTGATTCAGCAAATGTACCGACTAAAATAGTGACTCTGGAAACTGGCTTAGAGCTTAAAGCGCCAATTTTTATTAAGACCGGAGATTTAGTGCGAGTAAATACAGAAACTGGCGAATATGTGGAAAGAGTATTGAAATAATCTATAATCAACAAATGTACGAATTAATACAAATAGACGAATAAATTAAACTTTATTTGTAAATTTATTAGCTGATAAATATGAATTTAGAAGAAATTTTTTCTTTAGCAATTAATAAAAAGGCTTCTGACGTTCATTTAGTGATTGACCTGCCTCCTGTTTTACGAATTGATGGTCTGCTGGAAAGACAAGAAGACCTGCCTTCTGTCAGCCAAAAAGACCTTTTAAGTTTTGTTGAAAGAAATCTTAATGAAGGGCAGAAAAAAAATCTTTTTGAAAATCGGGAGCTAGACCTTTCTTTTGTTACCTTAAAAGAAAAAACACGTTTAAGAGTTAACATTTTCTGGGAGAAAAATAATTTAGCTTTAGCCGCAAGGATTATCTGGCCTCGTTTGCCAACCATGGAAGAAATTGATATGCCTCGCATTACTTATGATCTTTGCCGACTCTCTGCCGGTCTTATTATTATCAGCGGTCCGGCTGGCTGTGGTAAATCAACCACTTCAGCCGCAATGATTGAATACATCAATCAAAATCGAAACGCTCATATAATTACTCTTGAAGACCCAATTGAATTTGTTTTTACTTCAAAAAAATGTATTATCTCTCAAAGAGAATTAGGACAGGATATGGTTTCTTTCGCTCAAGCGCTAAAACACGTGGTCAGACAAGACCCAAATATTATTATGGTTGGTGAAATGAGGGATTTAGAGACAATTTCCTTAGCCATTACTTTAGCTGAAACCGGACATTTAATTTTAGCTACTTTACACACGCCTTCAGCTCCCCAAACCATTTCCAGAATTGTTGATGTTTTCCCGTCAAATCAGCAAACCCAAATCAGACTTCAGCTTTCTTTAGCCTTAAAAGCAATTGTCTGCCAACGTTTATTCCCAAGAGCTGGTGGAGGGCGAGTCGCAGCCAGAGAAGTCTTAATTAATAATACGGCGATTGCTAATTTAATTAGAGAAAATCAAATTCAGCAAATTGTTTCTAATATTCAAATGGGCGGCCGCTACGGGATGTTTACTTTAGAACAGGATTTAAAAAGATTGATCAAAGAAGGAATGATTAACCAAGAAACTGTCTAATTTCATCTTCCGGGGCAGATAATAATTTTTTCTAATTTCCCCGGCTATTTTTGTCTAAAACTTACAAGGAAAATAGTTGTTGGAAATAAGAAAACAGTAAAGAAAATAGTTCCCTTCCAGAATCTAACGCAACAATATTGGCATAAAACGCCAAAAATGTT
>CAZSLY010000046.1:0-4323 GCA_964608045.1 uncultured Gammaproteobacteria bacterium
ATTATTGGCAGTCCTAAGGCGGTATAAAAAGAAAGCTCGCTTGGTTTTGTCCAGAGAATGTCAGTTGTCCGCAGGTGCTGATTAAATTTTTTAAAATATTCATCTATCTTTTCCGCATAAAGAATTTCAACCTGTTTAGAATTTTTTAATCCTAAAAATTTTAATTTTTCCAAAAAATAATCCCTGACAAAGTCTTTTATTCCGGCGACTAAAATAATTTTTATCTCTCCGCGGCTGATTCTTCTTCTTAAACTTTTAACGACTTTAATCGCGATTTCTTTCTGAGCACCAGCACCGCCAATGGCGAACATCAAGGTTAAGGGGTGGCTGCTTTGCGAAGGCAGATAACCTAAATATTTTCTTACTAAAGAGCTGTAGCGGCTAAAATACAGTCTTTTGGGGTCAAGGTTTAAAAGACGGTTTTCTAAATCCTTTTTTAGAATTTCCATTTCTTCAGTGCCAATATTTTCGGAAGGTAAAGGATAACCGGTCAAAAAGATATTTTCTTTTTTGACCCCGTAAAGCTCTAAGCGAGCGCATGTCCGGTGATTCGGACAAAAATATTTGATTCTGCTTATATGAGGATGAAGAGGCGCCCAGATCCGAGCAATATCCGCATCGCAAACCACACAATAAATCTCGCCCGGATAATTAAAATACTCAGCCATATAAGCTGACGTAAAAAAAGTAGTTAAAAATGGCAAGGGTTTAACCGGGGAGTAGGCCTCGCTTAAATCTTTTAATTTTTCAATTAAATGTTTGCCCCAATTCTTTTTCAGCGTCTTATAAATTTGTTTGACTGAAAAATTAGGTTTTGACAAATCTCTTTTTGGATAAAACTCCAAAATTTTCTGAAACTGGTTAAAGACTCCAAAACAAAAATCGCCGATTAAAGGAACTCGTTTAAAATTTGAAATTGCTTCGTAAAATTTTCTGGTTGTCTCCCAGATTTTTTTGTCAGCCGGCTCAATTCCCTCGTAAGCATTAGCATTAATTACTCTGCCCTTGGGTGCTAAACCCCTCAAAGGATAAGCAGTCCGCTGATGTCCGTAACCCATATTGACATCAACCACCAGGGCTTTTGGTTTTTTTTGTTCCATATTGATTAAACCTGATTTTATCTTTATTGTAGATTCCTCTTAACAGGGTTTATTTTTTTTCTTCGACTAAAAACAAAGAAATAAAGGATTTCCAGAATTCCTAAAGTATTAATCAAAAGAAGAACAATAAACCAACATAAAGAATTTGCCTTAGCGGCTTTCCAAAGGCTAAGACCTTTCCAAAGAAGAGTCCAGGCAAGAAGTAAAAAAAACCAGGGATTTTGATCTAAAAAAAGGATTATTTGTTCCATACTTTTTATTTTAAAAATAACTCATATATAAATAAAGCGATTTCAATTAAAATCAAAATAACAATCGTCAGTTCCAAAAGATTGGCTCGCCTAAGATTTTCTTTTCAATTTTTGCCAGGTCCAATCCCCGACTGACATAACAGGCCCTGATGTTGTAACTTATACTCATAGATTTTTGTCTTGAATAAAATTTTCAAAAGACCGATCATAACTTTTTTCTGTTTCAGGAGAAAAACAGCAAGCCGGAAGTTCTTGATGAGCTAGATGATGCCTCAAACATTCACAGCAAAGACCCTTTCGCGGACAATTAGGGTAAGAGCAGGAACAAGAGGCTAAATTTTTCTTAATTCTGCATTCCATACCCTTTTATTTTATCAAATTCTGCTTATTTAGCAATCATTAAAATAAAAAGCTGACTTACCTCGTTATAAAACAAAAAGGGACTTAGGCCCCTTTTTATTAAAAATCGTATCATTTTTTTTACCTATAAGCCCTCTGCCGATGACTAATATGAACAACAAGCACTCTTAATTTCTGTTTGATTATTTCGTAGATAATTCTAGATGGCCACGCTCGATATGACCAATAGCCTATATGTTCTCCTTCCAATTTTTTACCAAGAGAAGGATCATTCTCCAAAACCGTTAAAGCGGCTAAAATTTTGATTTTATAATTTTGTGGTATTTTATCTATTTCTTTTTGCACCTTTTTTGGTATGACGACCTGATAGACCATATTGATTTCTACTTTTATCTTTAATAATAAAACCTTGTTTCTCCAGCAACTCTTCTAGGGTTATATAATTACCGCTTTTATATTCTCTTTTAGCAATTTTAATATCTTTTTCTAAGTCTGGAGATTCTTTCATCACTTCTAAAGTTTCCTGCCAAGATTCAAATTCTTCAGCAGACATCACGACTGCTTTTGGTCTCCCCTTTTCGGTCAAAGTATAATAATTGCCCGGCCTTTGGACATTGTCGCTAATTTTAAAAATTTGTTTTCTTGCCTCAGAAATAGGCAAAGTTGTTTTTATATTCATAGTAATTTTGTTTTTAACCTTAATTTTTGATATTGACCTTTATGTACATTAAAACGTACATTTGTCAATTTGTCAAGCCAAATCTGTGGATAAGTCAGTAATACATAATAATATATCCTTCGGCAAGGGCCTCGACTGAACTCGGCTGAAGTCCTCAGGACGCTTCTCCTTTGTTTCACGAAGTCGGAAGTGCTTATATTGAGCGAGCCTTCACAAGTCGAAGTGCTGTCTCTCCTGAACAAAATCCGTCGCGAACGTAAAACCCAACAATCAAAAATCAATTGGCATTACTATAATTTCACTTGCCACTCTTGAAAAAACTGCCTTAAATAACTTTCTAAAAATTTATGTCTCTTCTCGGCGATTCTTCTTGCGGTCTTGGTGTTTAATCTGTTTTTTAGAATCAATAATTTTTCATAAAAATGATTTATTGATGTACTCTTGTTGTTTTTATACTCCTTAAATGATTTGTGTAATTTCGGTTCAATGTTCGGGTTATAAATTTCTCTTCCTCTAAAGCCACCGTAAGCAAAAACTCGAGCAATACCAATCGCTCCTATAACATCCAATCTATCTGCATCCTGAACAATCATTCCTTCTTTTGTTTTAATTCTATTCTTAACTCCAGCGCCTTTAAAAGAAACATTATCAATGATATGGGAAATATGGTCTATAGTTTTATCGGCAACTCCCAATTTTTTTAATAAAACTCTTGCGTTTTCAGAACCTGCTTTTGTCTTACCATCATAAAACTTCCAATCTGCAATGTCATGAAGTAAAGCGGCTAGTTCAATTATAAATAAATCACCTCCTTCTTTTTTAGAAATCTCTTTTGCCATTTTTCTAACCCTCCAGGCGTGCCACCAATCGTGTCCCGTAGCTTCGCCTTGAAAAATCTTCTTCAAGTATTCTTCAACTTTTTTAATTATTTTATTTTGATTCATTATTTCTATTTTATTAAAGACTATTTTCGGTTTGTATATAAAAAGGACATTCCCCATTTTCAGTATACAAATTTTTTCGAAAGCAGTTTTGGCATTTTATTTGTTAGGTCCTCTTAAAAATTTATCGACCTCTTTTTTGGTTTTTTTGACTTCTTCGCGCAATTCTTTAATTTTTTCTAACCCTTCATGATTCAATATTTTTGCTGCTTCTTTTACCACTTCACCATTCAAAATCCGAGTAAAAAATTGTTCAATATAATCGTGATAGTTTTTATCAGCTTCCGCAAATTTCTGATAAATTGCTCTAAATTTTTCTCTATCCATAAAATTATTTTATTAAATCATTAATAAGGTAAAATTTATTAATTTTTTATTTCTCAATTAATTTTTCGACTTTTTACTTTACTTAATTTTTTGTTGGCCAAGTTATACAATATTTCCAAATAGCTGGAATAAAAATCCCAACGCGAGCAAAAACAAACCTAATTTAGAAATTTTTCGATACCTTTTGCCTTTTTTAATTTCATCTTTGTTTTCTCCTTCTAATAACAAATAACTTGCACCATTCTCTCTCACCCTAGGAGGTAAACCAAAGAAGAAAATTAATATAGCGCCAATGAAATTCAAAGTCAGTCCTATTATATCCATAAGTTTATTTTCTTAATTTTTTTACCCCATTAAAAATCTTTGATTTCTTTTCGGGGCTTGTTATCCAGATAGTCATTTTCTACAATTTTAATCTCTTCCGGCGTGAGGCCGTAGAGGTTATAGATGAGCTGGTCGATTTGTTTTTCGTGTTTGCGAACTTTTATTATTTTATTAATTAAAAAAATCAAAACTTTCTATAAAATGCTTCCCTGCCTTTTGTAATGGTTTTGTATCTCCACCCTAATTTTTTAAAATAATCTTCCGCGGTTTCCTGTTTTAATTTTGTGGAAAACCAAAGCAACAACGGCAATCCTTTTGTTTCGTGAATATTAGTTAATAGT
>CAZSLY010000047.1:0-4040 GCA_964608045.1 uncultured Gammaproteobacteria bacterium
AAGAATAAAAGACCAGCCTAAAATTAGCGAAAAAGATTTTTTTAAATTTTTAAAAAGGAAGAAAGGGTTATTGGAGGGAGTTGTAATCTGTGGCAGTGAACCGACTTTTCAGTCTGAATTACCGGAGTTTTGTCGGAAAATAAAAAGTCAGGGTTTTCTGGTGAAGATTGATACCAATGGCTCCAATCCGGAAATGCTTGAAAAATTGATTAAAGAAAAATTGGTTGATTATTTTGCCTTAGATATTAAAGCGCCGCTGAGGCAATTTTCAATTTTCAATTATCAATTTTCAAAATATGACAAAGCAACCGGCGTGAAGGTGGATTTAGAGAAAATTAAAGAAAGTATTAAAATTATTAAAAATTCAGGGGTTGATTATGAATTTAGGACCACGCTAATTCCCGCTATTCATACAAAAGAAGACATTTTACAAATTGCCAGAGATATATCACCAGCTAAAAAATTTTATTTACAAAATTTTAATACGACCAAGCCTTTGCTTAATCCTTTGTTTCAAAAAATAAAGCCTTACGATGAAGAATATTTATTAGAGATTAAAAAAGAAATTGAGTCCTTTTTTGAAGAAGTGGGGATAAGATAAGGCGCTTTTTTAGTGCTTTACCCCGTTAGAAACTGTTTATTCACTAATAATCATATTCTATAAAGTTAAAAGGCGTTAACGTAACAATTTGTCTAATAAGCAGCAAAAAATTTTAGGTTCAAAAATTTTTTGTCAAAGGTTTCTAACGGGGTTTACTTTTAAAAAAGAAGGAGTATAATAAAGCTATGTCTTCAGGTTTTAAAATAAGGGTTTTAGCCGTTTTTTTGATTTTGGTTTTTTTGCTCACCAGCGGCTTGGGCTGCAAATGGAAGCAAAAAGAGTTAGCGAAAAAAGCGCCAAGCGTGAATTTGATTTACTGGCGAACGACTGATAAGCCTGATGATTTTGGCGAAATTATTACTAATTTTCGCAAACTTTATCCCCAAGTGAGCGTTGTGGTTAAAATTTTTAAGGAGGAGGAATACAAAAAAGAGCTGCTGGAGGCTTTTGCTGAAGACAGAGGTCCAGATATTTTTTCCATACCCGCAGCCTGGCTTTATGAATATAAAACAAAACTTTTGCCAATGCCTCAAGAGATGACAATGATTAGAACCACAATTGTTGGGACTATTAAAAAAGAAGAAAAATTGGTTGAAGATAAAATCCCCGGCCTAACTTTAAGAAACCTAAAAGAAACTTATACGGAAACAGTGGCTGGCGACGCGATGATTGATAACCAAATTTATGGACTGCCTCTTTCCTTAGATCTTTTAGCCCTATACTACAACCGCGATCTTTTAAATAACGCCGGCATTCCTAAGCCGCCTGAAACCTGGGAATCTTTTGTTGAAGATGTTAAACTTTTAACCTTGCTTGATAGAGAAGGAAATTTTATTAGCTCAGGAGCCGCTTTGGGTTCTAGCGAAAATGTCAATTATTTAGTTGATATTCTTTCTCTTTTAATGATGCAGAATGGATCTTCAATGTCAGAAAAAGGAAGAGCGGCTTTTAATCAACCTGCGGCAGCTGATTCTTCATATTTCCCTTCTCAAGAGGCCTTGCGTTTTTATACTGATTTTTCCAATCCTTCAAAAGAAGTTTACAGCTGGAACAAAAAAATGCCGAATTCTTTAGAGGCCTTTACGAGTGGTAAAACCGCTTTTTATTTCGGCTACGCCGCTGATTTAGAAAAGATAAAATTAATGGCGCCAAAATTAAACTTTGACGCTGCTCCAGCGCCGCAAATTGCCGGTAGTTTGAAGCAAGTTAATTACGGCAATTATTATTTAGAGGTGGTTTCCAAAAAAACGAAAACACCGGCCTCGGCCTGGTCATTTCTCCTTTTTGCCTCAAAACAGGAGCAGATATCTACTTTTTTAGGAAGAGCTAAAAAACCAACTGCTCACCGGGCTTTGATTGAAAAACAGCTTCAGGATTATGACTTGAGCCCTTTTGCTAAAGGTGTTTTAACAGCCAAAACCTGGTATCAGGGAAACAATTATAATTTAGTTAAAGAAGCTTTTAAGGAAATGGTTAAAGGGATTGAGGATGGGACAATGGATTTTAAAAAAGCAGTTAAATACGCGGTTGATAAGGTAAATCTAACGTACTAGAAGATGTTGAAAATGTTCAAGATGTTCAAGATGTTGGAAATGTTGAAAATGTTCAAAATGTTCAAAATGTTGAAGACGTTGAAGATGTTGGAAACGTTGGAAAAAATAACTTGAACAAGCGAAGCGATTGAACAATTTTAACAATTTTTCGTTATTATATTATGCAAAAATTTAAGAACCGAAAAATTTTATTTTTACTTGTTTTGATTTGCCTACTTGTTTTGACAGCAAGTCCGGTTTGGGCAATAAAAATAAAATGTGAAAGCGGGGATGAGGTGGAATGTCCTGAAACAACAGGAATTTTTGCTGGCCTTAGCCTTAATCCATGCCGCTGTTGTGGAGATTGCGAATTAAATGATTTTCTGAGGTTAGGAATTAATATCGGCAAAATTATTCTTAGCTGGTCAGGCGTGGCTTTACTTGTTGTTTTTATTGTTGGTGGTATAATGTGGATGACCTCAGGCGGCGCAGCAGAAAAGATTAGCCAAGGGAAAAAATGGATTACCAACGGAGTCGTCGGTCTGATAATTATTCTTTTCGCTTATACTTTTATCAGCTGGTTAGGCGGAGTTTTGCAAGTAGGAGAAAAGAAAAAATTAGAATTTGAGGTTGAGGTAAAAAAAGAGCCTCAAAAAGTTGAAGAAAAAAAAGGGCCGGCTGAAGAAAAACTAAAGACATGCGTGGCGCCAACTAAAGATCCAGCTAGTTGGTGGACGGCTAAAAATCCTTGCCAGGATGAGGAGGTTGGCTTGGTAGCAATGTATCAAAGATATCTAAATAAATGGGGATATAATTGTGGAGAGGAAAATGGAGTTTATGGAGCCAGCACCGAAGCCTGTACTCGGAACTTTCAAGGAGATTATTCTTTAAAAGATATAGATGGCATTGTCGGTTCTGAGACCTGGGGAGCATTTAAAAAGGTGGTAGATTGCGTATCAGAGGGAGAAGACTATTTCTGTCGGAAGAAAGATGAAGAATGTGCTGATAATGCTAAGGCTATCAGTTCTTTACCATGTCCTGGCAAGAAAACGTGTTGTAGGTTGAAGTGTGAAAAGCGAGGAAGCACTTATCGCTGTCGCGACAGAGATCTTTGTAACCCAGAAACTATTATTTTAAACTTATGTCCAGGGGGTGTTAATAATGTTTGTTGCAAGCTGTAATTTATCTAATTTTTAAATTATGATAAGTTTTAAAAAAATTTTTGCCTGGTTTTTTTTGCTTGTTTTATTATTGACCTCTACGAGTGTCTTAGCAGCCGAGACCAAATTGAAAGATCCTTTGGAAGCAATTTCCGGCAAGAAAACCGGTTCTGAAGCCGTGCCTTTTATTGTTGGCAATATTCTGAAAGGAGTTCTAGGCGTGGTGGGTGTGGTTGCTTTGTGCTATTTTATCTATGGCGGCTTTCTTTGGATGACCTCAGCCGGCAATCCGGAACAGGTAAAAAAAGGCAAAGAAACTTTTGTCTGGGCAATTTTTGGTCTGGTCATTGTTTTTTTCAGTTATGCTTTAGTCAATTTTGTTGTTGGCGTCCTGACAAAAGGCGCGGCTAAATAACTAACGGACTGGACAAAATTTTTCTTTAGTTTATAATTTACCCTGTTAAATAATTTTGCCAAAGGCAAAATTCCTGCTCCGCAGGATTTAACAGGGTCAAGGTCGAAATATAAATATATAAATAATTTTTAAAAAGGTCTTATGAGAAAAGCAATTCTTTTAAGTTTAAGCCTTTTGCTGTTAGTGGCTTTGGCTTCTCCTTTACTGATTCAGGCTCAGGTACCAGGATTAGAGGAAAAAACAGCAGGAGAATTAGGAGAAATGGCAGGAGAGGCGGGTTATAAACAGGAGAAAACCTTGCCGGAAATAATCGGCGGGGTGATTAAGATTAT
>CAZSLY010000048.1:0-4037 GCA_964608045.1 uncultured Gammaproteobacteria bacterium
TCTCCACTTCCAAAAATACTTGACTGCGCTAATTATATGGATTAAAAAGGGTTTGTCAAATAAGGCGAAAAATCCTTTTTTGCGGCTGGAAAGCCGTTGATGTTCGTGGATAAGATAGGCCTCGGGAAAGTACATAACCTTAAAACCTTTTTCTTTAAAACGTCGGCACCAATCAATATCTTCAAAATAGATAAAAAATCTTTCATCCATTAAGCCGACTTTTTCTAAAGTTTCTTTTCTGATCATCAGAGAACTGCCTAAAAGCCAATCAACCTCGCGAATTTCCTGATGACTAAAATTTCTCATTAAATATCTGTCTAATTCTTTTTTGCCAAAAGGAAGATGTTTTAAAAAAGTTCGGCGGATAAATGGAGTATAAAACCGGGGAAAAGAAAAACAGGAAAATTGAAGTCGGTTATCCAGATAACGCAGTTGGGGTCCGAGGACGCCGACTTCCGGGTGATTCTTCAGAAAATCAGCCATTTTTTCAAGAGAGCCAGGAGTAATTAAAATGTCCGGGTTACTAATAAAAAGGCATTCTCCTTTAGCGAGTTTAAGCCCCTGATTCACCGCCTTGGCATAACCAAGGTTTTTCTGATTTAAAATAACAACTAAATTAGAAAAATTTTCTTTAATTTTTTCTAACGACTCAGATGAGGAATCAGTGGAAGCATTATCAATCACTAAAATCTCATAGGGCGTCTTGAGTTCTGCTTTTTTAAGGCTTTCTAAATATCTTTTAAGCCATTCTTTTAGATTGTAGTTGACAATGATGATTGAAAGCATAATAAAAAATCAACAAATATACGAATCAATACGAATATACAAATTTAAATTAAGAACTAAAGAATTTTTTTCTAAATTGTTTGGCCGTGAGTTTTGTTTTTTTAAAAATTTTTTCTCTTTTTCTGTACATAGCCGAAGCATAAACTAAAAAACTTAATTTCGCTTTAAAAAACATTTTCGGCGCTTTAAATAAAAGATAAAATGCTTTTGCTTGTTGGTAGCCCAAAATTAAGGGAAAATAAAGAAGAAAAGTTTGCCAATGAAGATTTTTCAAAAGCAAATAAAGACCATTGCGGAAAGAATAAAAAGCAACCAAAGGATTTTGAGATAATCTTCTTTGTTTTGGCGCTTGGCGATAATGATAAGCCAAGGCTTCAGGGACGAAATAGGAAGAAAAACCTAGGAGCTGGCTGCGCCAGGCAAGATCAACATCTTCTTTATAGGCAAAAAAATCAGAGTCAAAAAAACCTATTTTCTCCAAAATTTTTCGCCGATAAAGAACAGAAGCGCCGCTTAAGCCAAAGACTTCTGTTTCTTTGTCATACTGGCCTTTATCTTCTTCCCCTTCTCCTCGGTCGCTTGCTGTAGCCCAGGGATGAATTTCTAAACCAGTGGAATCAATCATCTTTGTTTTTTGTTTTTCTTCCAGATCGTCTCTAATTTCAGTTTTTATCTTTAAAAGTTTAGGTCCAAAAGAAAAGCCGT
Source organism: uncultured Gammaproteobacteria bacterium (assembly GCA_964608045.1). Classification (GTDB taxonomy): domain Bacteria; phylum Patescibacteriota; class Patescibacteriia; order UBA2591; family CG2-30-36-38; genus CG2-30-36-38. The sequence goes on from CAZSLY010000048.1 coordinate 1,492, forward strand.
TCTTTTTCTTTTGCGCTTCTTTTAAAAGTTTCTCCAAAAAATCAGGTTCTAAAATAACATCTGGATTGAGGACTAAAATAAACTCGCTTTTGAATAAAGAAAATCCCTGATTATGCGCCTGGGCAAAGCCTAAATTTTTTAAATTGTGGAAAAGATAAACCGAGGGATATTGAGCCCTTAAAAATTCAAGCGTGCCATCAGTTGAATAATTATCAATCACCATCACCTCAAAATCCTTAAAAGTCTGGTTAAACAAAGACTTAAGGCAGTCGTCTAAATATTTGAGACTGTTGTAGGTGACAATTTGAACGGAGACCTTTTTAAGCATTGACAAAAATTTAAAAATATTCTATAATTCCTTTAAGGGTTTTAAATTTGAAAACAAAGGAGGGAAAATGAAGATACTGATGGTTTTTAGTTTTGACGGGAAAGACAAAGGAGAAACAAATAAATTTTCTTTTAGAGCCGATAAAAATATTAGTTTAAAAAAGCAATGACTAAACTTAAATAAAAAATGCCTAAAGCGTGAAAAAGAAACGGACCGGTAATGCTTGCCAAAAGAAGTGATAGAAGACCAGCGCCTAAACCAACAACAATCCTTTTTTCCGCGAAAGAAGAAGCGGTTTTCAGCTGCTCTTTTATTTTCACAAAAAGCGAAGCAATTAAACCGAAAAAACTTAAAAAACCAAAAATCCCCAGTTCGGCTAAAATTTCCAAATAACCCCAATCAAGATGACGGGTTTTTTTTATTTCTCTTGTTTGCGGATCAGGATAGCTAACCTCCATGCCCAAGCCGCTGCCTAAAAGCGGCTTTTCTTTTATTTTTTCAACCAAGACCGGCAAAATCATCAAGCGGGTAGCAGAACTTAATTCTTCTTCCGGAGCAACCAGGGTTTTCATTCTCTGACCAAAAAAATCAAAACCTAAGGTCTGGCCGCCGCTGGTAACGGCAAAAAGAATAACCAATTCTGAAATTAAAATCAGCAGAAACACCGAGGCCCCCAAAAGCCATGTTTTTTTAGGCAAGCCAATGGCTAAAAACAAAAGCCCAACTAAAAGACCTAAAAGATAGGCGCGAGAAAAATTAATTAAAAGAGCCGCGGTTCCGAAAATAAGAGCCAAAGATAAGGCTTTTTTCTCCCAGTCCTCGTCCTTGCCTGAAGCAAACCATAAACTGAGGGCTAAAAGCAATAAAGGCAAGACCAGCAAATGGGCCGGGGTGACAATCCGATAAAAATAAAAGCCAGCATAAGTTGCTTTGCCAATCACTGTTCCTCGCCACCACCAGTAAAACTGGTCATGAACTTCCGCTAGGCCAGTGCTAAACAAGATTAAAACAAAAACAGTTAAAAGAAAAATCGCCGGGATTAAAGCTTTAAAGATCACGTAAATGTTTCTTCTGTTTTGTCTTTCCTTAAAAAAACCAGCTAAAGGAAAAGCTAAGAAAAGATAAGCGTAATTAATAAAATCTTTGATGGCAAATAAAGAATTATTTAAAAACCCTTTGATTAAACCAAAAACAAGAAAAAAGATAAATAAAAGAAAAAATGAAGAAAATTTAAGCTTTTTTTTCCATAAGCGGCGAAAATCTCTTTTGAGAAACCAAACAATCATCACGACAAGAAATAGACTCAAGCGCAAAGAAATTCCCTTAAAAGAAAATAAGTGTCCTTCATGACCAGCGAGAAACTCAAAAAAAAGAACCAGCAAGCCAAAATTTGTATTCTTTAAGGTTAAATAAAAAGTACCAATAATTATTAGAAGGAAAAACAAACCTGAAAGAAAGGGATTTAAATAACCCAGAAAAGAAAAAAATTGAAAAAGGAAAAAAGCGGCAAAGGTAAAGAGAAACAACTTTTTTTCATCTTTTAAAAACTCCATAAATTTTATCAGCTAATAAGGCCAAAAATAAACTTAAGGGATTTAAAATTTCAAGAATCAGGCTTTGATAACGGGGATGATGTTTTTTAAAATAATAAATTGCGCTTTGATTGAAAATTTTTTGCTTTTTAAAGGAAGCAATTTGAGCAAAACTTTTGCCTCCGTAATGGAGAATTTGTGAGCCGGGGGTATAAATCACTTTCCAACTTGCTTTTTTCACCCGGAAACAAAAATCAACTTCTTCAAACCAGATATAGAAATTTTCATCAAAAGCCCCGACTTCTTCAATCACCTCGCGCCTTGTCAAAAGAAAAGCGCCCATTACCTGGTCAACTTCCTGCTCTTTCTGATAATCAAAAGAATAAAGAAAATATTTTTTAAAAACTCTAAGCAAAGGAAAAAGGTGATGAAGTTTTAAAAAAATCAGAATTTGAGAAAAGAGACCGGGAAAAGAACGAACCGAATCCTGAATTTTTCCGTTAACACCTAAAAGAGTTGGACCGGCAATCCCGCAATCAGGATTTTTTTTCATAAATTCAATCATTTTTTCCAAAGCGCCCGGTTTAGTTTCTGTGTCTGGATTTAAAAAAAGAATAAATTCTCCTTGAGCAATTTTAAAACCTTGATTATTTGCTTTGGCAAAACCTAAATTTTTATCATTAAAA
>CAZSLY010000049.1:0-4036 GCA_964608045.1 uncultured Gammaproteobacteria bacterium
TCTTAAATCAGATTGCTGACTTAATGGAAATTCGCGGAGAGAACAAATTTAAAGTTAGCGCTTACCGCCGAGCATCGAGAGCGATTGAAGAAATGTCGGGAAATATCTATGATGTTTATCTTCAAGATAAGCTCAAGGAAATCCCCGGGGTAGGGGAGAGCATTGAAACTGATCTTAAAGAATTAATTGAAAAAGGAAAATGCTTTCGCTTGGAAAAATTTAAAAATAAAATTCCGATTCAATTGAGCGAGTTGATGTCAATTGAAGGTTTGGGACCAAAAAAAGTTGCTTTTCTCTACAAAAAATTCAAGGTCAAGACCATTCCTCAATTAGAAAAATTGATTAAATCAAAAAAATTGAGGAGTTTTTTTGGTTGGGGAGAAAAAAGCGAACAAAATATCTTGGAAGGAATAAAGCTTTATCGTAAATTTAAAGAACGGTTTCCTTTGGGAGTAATTTATCCTTATGCCCTGAGTTTAAAAGAAAAATTAAAAAAATCTCCTTTTGTTGACCAAATAGAAATTTGCGGCTCTTTCAGAAGAAAAAAAGAGACAATTGGCGATTTAGATTTTTTAATGATCAGTAAAAATCCCCAAAAAGCCATTGAGTTTTTTATAAATTTACCGGAAATAGAAAAAGTAATTGCTCGAGGGTCAACTAAAGTTAATGTTATTTTACGACACGGGCCAGAAACTGATCTCCGGGTAGTTAAACCTGAAAGTTTTGGCGCGGCTTTGCATTATTTTACCGGCTCTAAAACTCATAATATCACAATCAGAAAAATGGGAATGGAAAAAAAATTGAGAATCAATGAATATGGAGCGTTCCAAGTTAAAAGTCAAAAGTCCAAAGTTAAAAGTTTGATAAGAATAGGAGGTAAGAGAGAAGAGGATATTTTTAGGGCAGTTGGGCTTCCCTGGATTCCTCCGGAGATTAGAGAGAATGAAGGAGAAATTGAAGCGGCTCAAAGAAATAAATTACCAAAACTTATTGAGCTAAAAGACATTAAAGGCGATTTGCATTTTCATAGTAATTGGTCTGATGGCGAAAATTCTATTTTAGAAATCGCTCAAGCCGCGCAAAAAAGAGGTTATCAGTATTTAGCCATTACTGACCACGCGTCTCCTTTAGGAATTTTAAATGGTTTAGGACCGGAAAGAGTTTTAAAACAAACTGAACTAATAAAAAAAATTAATCAGAAATTTAAAAACTTTCGAATTTTAGCCGGAATTGAAGTTGATATTAATAAAGATGGCTCTCTCTATCTACCTTCAAAAATTTTAGAGAAATTGGATTTAGTAATTGCGGCTGTGCACACAGCCTTTAAGATGAGCAAAGAAGAAATGACCAAAAGGATTATCAGGGCAATGAACAATCCCCAGGTTGATATTATTGCTCATCCAACCGGTAGATTAATCAATGAAAGAGATGCTTATGAGGTAGATGTTAGCGCTCTGATTAAAGAAGCTAAAAAAACAAAGACAATTTTAGAAATCAATGCTTTTCCCGATAGACTTGACCTTAATGCCTCAAATATCAGAATGGCGAAAGAAAATGGAGTAAAAATGGCAATTAACACTGACGGCCATAATCTCAATCATTTAGATTATATTGTTTTTGGTGTTGATACTGCTCGACGCGGCTGGGCTGAAAAAGAAGATATTATTAATACTAGGTCCTTAAAAAATTTACTCCGCTTTCTAACCGCTAAACGTTAAACAGTGTGGATAACTTTTCTTGACTTTGGTTTAAAAATCTTGTAAACTTAAAATATGTTTCAACGTTTAAACTTAGTCCTTGTTGTTGTCTTAATGGTCGGCAAACCGGCTAGGTTTAAAGTTTAGAGTAAATTCCACATTTTTAAACAAATCTAGTCGGTAAAAAACCGACTTTTTTGCTTTAACAAAGGATTGAGGAACCCCTTTAAAGCTGCGGTGCCGACAAACACCCGCCGGCTATTTGAGAAGCCCTGAAAAGGGAAAAGGGTACCCTGCTCACTTGATCCTTAAAAGGAGGTTTAAATTCTATTCGGGGGTCTAAAAATTAATCGCCATCTTTGACCCCCTTTTCTTTATTCAAAAAAATGATATTATTTAAAGCAATGAATCACCGGCAAACAATAAGAAGAAGAGATTTAGGTCAGCGAGCAGTGCGCGACTATTACGCTCCTGATTTCAAAAACAAAAAAAAGAAAAATCTCTTATTTTTTATTTTAACCGCTGCTTTCATTATTTATGTAGTTTTTTACAGTCCTGCTTTTTCAATTTCAAAGTTTGAAATTGAAAAGAATAATCAATTAGTTAATGTTGAAGAAACTAAAAAAGAAATTGAAACGCTTTTAAATAAAAATATATATTTTATTTTTCCGCAAAAAAATATTTTTCTTTTTAGAACTAAAAGTTTAATTAAAAAAATTAAAGAAAACCCTGGAGTAGAGGAGGTAAAAATAAACAAAAAATATCCTCGTACTTTAATTGTTGAAATTAAAGGATATGAGCCGCAGGCCAGACTTTTAATTTTAGGCGAGGACAGTCTTTATTTTCTCAACGCTAAAGCACAAATCCTTCCATATTTTACGACACCAGTTTCAAAAAGCTTTAGCGATCTTCAAAATGATTCTAAAATTCCTTTGATTTATGACCAAACCTCTGCTTCTTTTAAAAATCAGCCGTATTTAGAAACTTTAAAATCAACTTTAAAAATAATCAATCATCCGGTCTTAACCAAAAATCTTATAAAAATTGACCTTTTTCTTATTTCTGAGAAAAAGGGTATTTTTGAGATTAAAGCAATGAGTAAAAAGGGGTGCGCTTTTATTTTTACTTCCTTAATTGATTTTGACGCTCAATTAACTAACCTTGGTTTGGTTTTAAAAGATTTAATTGAAAAAAAGAAAGGGGATTTATCCCAATTAGAATATATTAATCTTGGTTTTGGAGAAAAAATTTTTTATAAATTTAAAACCAAAGAAAAACAAGAAACAACCACGCCTTAATAGCCTTAATATTAGGTCTTAATGTTAATTTTCCGACTTAAATATGTTTTATTATCTCCTCGCATCGTAAAAGGATGCTTAAACGACACGATAGTATTTTCAAAATATCTCTTGATAGTATCTCCTCTGCTCTTCTAAGGCCTTGGCATACTCTTTGATAAAATAAATCCCTAAAGCAAAAACTAAGACTACTAAGACTAATAAAATAATCAGACCCACCAGGGGACTAAAAACAACCCCTCCTTTGTTGCGCCAGGAAGGAATTTTTTCTACTGTATAAAGCAATTCTGACGAAGGAATTTCGCCTGTTCTTTCTAATTTGGACATAACTCTATTAATTTTCAATTTATTCGCTAACCGCTATTCGCTAATCGCTAAACGCTATTCTTTTTTTTCTCCCTCCTCTACTGCCAAAAGTCCGGCCAGAAGAAAAAAAAGACCAGCCAAGGCAATGACTAAATTCAGAACCAATTCTTTTTGATAAAACTCCTTGACCGAAAGTCCGATTTCCCTAAGGGTCGCCTGAGAATCCGGCAATAAAGACCGATAAACAAGCGTGTCAAACCCTGTTTTAGCTAAAGCCACTAAAATGGCCAATCCCCCGCCCCAGGCCATTTGCTGCTTGATTGGAATGTTGTTGAGAATTTTAAGAGTTTTCATATCACCTTATTTTTAAAAAATTCTCCGGAGTAATTCTAATTCGTGATGTTTTTTTCTAATTTCAAGATGGACTTTAATTACATCTTCTATATTTTCAAGTACTTTAGCATATGTCTCTCCTTCAGCATGACAACCTTGTAGAGTTAAACATTTCGCGAAAAAACCTCCTTCTTCACAGGATTCAATGGCCACTGGATACAAGAGAATTTTTTGAAGTTTATTTTTCATATATTCTATTTATATTTTAATTATTATTGTATTCTCCTTAAAAATTTTGTCAAACCCATATCCGTCATAAAGCTCTATTAAGCTAAGGCTTCTCCTCAACTGCCAAAAGTCCGGCCAGAAGAAAAAAAAGACCAGCCAAGGCAATGACTAAAT
>CAZSLY010000050.1:0-2550 GCA_964608045.1 uncultured Gammaproteobacteria bacterium
AGGGGGCGTGGTGAAATGGTATCATGGGAATCTCCAAAATTTCCGTTCCAGGTTCAAATCCTGGCGCCCCTGCCATGTTAGAAAGTTCCGCGTTGGGTAAACTTAAGGCGGGCTTCACTTTTTTTTAAAAAAAGATATAATGATTTTATGTCTGAGAATTATTATGAAATTTTAGGAGTTAATAAAAACGCCTCTAAAGAAGAAATAAAAAGAGCTTATTGGCGTTTAGCTCAGAAATATCATCCGGATAAGCCCGGTGGTGAAGCGGAAAAATTTAAAAAAATCAATGAAGTTTATCAGGTTTTATCGGACGATGAAAAAAGAGCCCAGTATGATCAATATGGCAAGACCTTTGAAGGGATGCAGGCTGAAGGCGGTTATAGCGGCTTTGAAGGCTTTCGCGACTTTGCCAGTTTTATGGAAGCAATGAGAGATAGAGGGACAGAAACAATTGATTTTAGTGATTTAGGAAGTATTTTTGAAGATTTTTTTGGTTTTACTTCTCCTTTTAAAGCAAGAAAGAGAAAAGAAAGAATTGATAAAGAAATAGAAGTTTTAATTGATTTTCGCGATTCTATTTTTGGTACTGAAAAGGAAGTTCAGATTGAGCATTTCGTTCTCTGTGAAACTTGCCGCGGTCAAGGGTTTGAGCCTGGTTCAAAACTTATTACTTGTTCACATTGTAAAGGAAGGGGCGTCATAACCCGGATTGAGCAAACCTTTTTTGGCAGTTTTCGCTCAGAAACTATTTGTCCTCATTGTGGAGGTCAAGGTAGGATACCGGAAAAAAAATGTAGAGATTGTGATGGCGAAGGCAGAATCAAGAAAAAAGAATCTTTAAAAATTAAAATCCCGGCCGGAATTAAAGATGGTGAGGCTTTAAAAATCGTAGGAGAAGGAGATGTTATCCAGCATTCAAAAGAGAGTGGTCATCTTTATTTAAGAATTAAAGTGAAACCTCTCAAGGAGTTTAGACGAGTCGATGACAACATCTACACTGAAGAAGAAATTTCTCTTTCTCTGGCAGTTTTAGGCGGGAAAGTTAAAGTTAAGACTTTAGAGGGGGATGTTTGGTTAAAAATTCCAGCCGCTACTTCTTCGGGCCAAGAATTTCGTTTAAAAGGCAAGGGAGTTCATTTTAGAGCTTTTAGCCGGGGGGATCAAATTGTTAGGATAAAAGTAAAAATGCCCAAGTCTTTAACTCCGAAACAAAGGAAACTTTTAGAGGAGTTGAAAAAAGAGGGACTATAAATTTTTTATGAACACCATAACTTTTGAAATCTTCGGTTTTTATCTGGATGTACCGTTTTTAATTTTCTATCTTTTGCTTTTTGGGGTTTTAGCCGTTCTTTTAAGATTTTTCTTTAAACTTTTTTGGGATTTTGTTTGGCTTCCCTGGCGGCAAAAAAAATATTTAGCCAAACAGAAATTTTGTCTTTTGCATCTTTTAATGCCGAGAATCAACGAACAAGGACCGGAAGCCACGGAAGCAATTTTCAATGCTCTAGCCGCGGCCCAAAAAGGAGGTTCTTGGCGAGAAAGAAATCTTCTTGGTTATTTTCAGCAAAGCGTGAGTTTTGAAATTGTCAGCTTCGGCAGCGATATCCATTATTTCGTCTTTACTCCCTTGCAGTATCGCGATTTAATTGAGGCTGGTGTTTATGCTGCTTATCCGGACGTAGAGATTCATGAAATTGAAGATTATGCGGAAAGGGTTAATTTTAAATTTCCAGCTGAAGCTCATGAGCTTTGGGGCACGAGTTTTGTCTTTTACAACAAAGCTCCTTATCCAATTAGAACTTATAAGTTATTTGAACATTCAATTTTGGACCCGAAAAGAGTCAAAGATCCCTTGGAGAATATGATTGAGACTATGTCTAAATTGAAAGATGGCGAAGAAATGTGGTTTCAACTAGTGATCACGCCAATTAGTTCAAGCTGGACAAAAGAAGGCGAGAAGTTGATTAAAGAGGTGGCTAAAAAAGCAATGATAGCCGAGGGAAAAGGAGGTCAATGGACTTTATGGCAGGAATTTCAACGTCAGGTTTTTGCCACTGGCGGGGGAGGAGAAGAGAAAGAAGGATATGTGCCAATACCTCGAGGAACACAGAATATTTTAGAGCTCATCCAGAGCAAACTCTCTAAGGCTGGTTTTAAGGTTGTGCTGCGAATGGCTTATTTTGCGCCAAAAGATGTTTTTTCTATGGCCAGAGGGGTGAGCGGTTTTTTAGGCGCTTTAGCTGGCTATAATACTTTAGATCTTAATGGTTTTAAGCCGAATGGTAATACAAAAACTAGCGGTCCGGAATATTATTTAGTGAAGAAAAGACAAGCGCAAAGAAAAAATCTAACTTTGAAAAGATATAAGACAAGAGGTAAATTTACGCCAGCTGGTTTGAGTGTTGATTCGATGGTGAACGCGGAAAAACCTTGTATTTTAAACAGCGAAGAATTAGCTTCTTTATATCACTTTCCCTATACAGCGGAAAGAGTAGAAGCAATTAAAGGAATTTCCAGCCGCCGCGGCCGACCACCAGCGAATTTGCCAGT